>MNVK01000033.1 GCA_001871685.1 Nitrospirae bacterium CG1_02_44_142 | reverse complement strand
TTATGATAGCAATTATCTAATAACCTCAAATGTTGGCTCAACAAGGACAGAAAAACTTAAGACAGACGCCCTATCTCAGGTCATGCTTAAAGAGCTTATAGCCAATATCCCGGCAACAAAGAAGTTGATTATCATTGACACATGCAGCGCAGGCGCTTTGGGAGAGGCGATACAGGTGGCGATGCTTACAAGGGGGATGAGCGAAGATACGGCAATGAAGATATTGAGCAGGGCAGTAGGCTCAACCATTCTTTCAGCCTCCACCTCTTTGCAGGAGGCGCTGGAAGGCTATAACGGTCATGGTCTTTTCACATATGTCTTAGCAGAAGGACTTTCAGGAAAAGCTGATAAGGGAAAGACAGGATATGTGAAGACTACAGAGCTTGCGGATTATGTTGATAATGAAGTGCCAGTTCTTGCGGAAAAAGTCTTTAAGAAGGCGCAGTATCCGACAATCTCCATAAGCGGACAGGCATTTCCGATAGGGAAGACAGGCAAGTGATTTTAGAGGGCTAAGAGGAACGGATTAATATAAACGCATTAACTATTTTTACATTGTCATTGCGAGCGACCGAAGAGAGCGTGGCAATCTCGCAGTAAATACAAGATTGCTTCGTCGCCCCGAGCTGCTCGGGACTCCTCGCAATGACACACTATTTATTGCGTTTGTATTATATTTATTGTTACGCGCTTATGTCTGTCGGCCCGATGAGCAGGCTCGGAGTTCCTATATTGCCGTAGAATCGCATATCATCGCCTGCGGCCTCTATCCTCTCAAAAAGGCCGAGCATGTCTCCTGAGATTACGGCCTCTTTTACAGGGAATCTGATTGTTCCGTTTTCTATCCACAAACCCGAAACCCCGATGGAAAACTCTCCGGTTATGGGATTTGCAGTATGCACTCCCATGGCCTCTGTTATGTAAAGCCCTTTGTCCAGAGATGCAATCAGATTATTAAACGGTATGACATCGGATTCGGAAGCGGTTTTCAGGCACAGATTTGAAATCCCTGCCGATGGAAGCCCGGTGTATCCTCCGCGCACTGCATTGCCTGTGGAATGCACCCCATCCTTTTTTGCGGTGTAGGTATTGTGAAGAAAGCCCATTAGAACTCCCTCTTTTATCAAGACGTTCTCGGATGTTGTAACTCCTTCGTCATCAAAAGGCCTTGTGCCGAGCCTGCGCGGAATAATGCCGCTGTCAATAAGATTTACCTTCGGGCTTATAACCTTCTTGCCGATTTTATCTTTTAATAACGACCTGCCTTTCTGCACCGATTCTGCGGAAAATGATGACGCAAATATGTCCAGGAACTCGGACGCCGCTGAATTGTCAAGGATGATATGCGCCTTTACGGTGTTAATTCTTTTTGCGCCGAGCATCTGCACCGCCCGCTTTGCGGCAGTTCTGCCGACATCTTCAAATGATATGTCCTGCAAAAGCCTGCTTCCGT
Source organism: Nitrospirae bacterium CG1_02_44_142 (assembly GCA_001871685.1). Taxonomy (GTDB): domain Bacteria; phylum Nitrospirota; class Thermodesulfovibrionia; order Thermodesulfovibrionales; family UBA1546; genus UBA1546. The sequence continues at coordinate 17,471 of MNVK01000033.1, read as the reverse complement.
TGAAATCCCAGCCCATCTGGCTCTCTCCGTTTTCTTCAGCCACAGTCATAACCTGAGCGGTAAATTTTGTATAGGGATATGATATGTCTATCCCCTTTGAGTTCAGTATAAATATCTCGCCGCTGGTGAAGGTCCCTGTGGCCTTTCTCGTCTTCTTTATCCTTTTGTCAAAATCATTTGCTGCTTTTTCTATGGCGAGAACATGCTTTACCGCCTCGTCTTCTTTTATATTCCATCCCTTTTTGTCAAATACTTCAAGGCTTGCGACATCTATAATCCCCCCTTTACTAAAGGGGGGTGAGGGGGGATTATTTTCTAATGGGGGGATGAGGGGATTAGGCATATCCAGATATTCATCCGCATCCGCCCACTTTGCCGCCTCTATTGCATTTCTTACAACTGCTTCTGACTCATCAGGAGACGTTGAGTAGGAAAATCCGAGTTTTTTATCCCGTATGACGCGCAGGGAATAACCGAAACTCAGAGAGGATTCCACAGCATCTACTGACTGATTTTTTACTTCAAGAGACAGATTCCTTGCTGACTTTATATATACCTCCGCCTGCTCTGCGCCGTTTCTGAGAGCGGCGGCTGCCATGTCGGATGCAAATTCCCTGTTAGTTTTCATAGTATGTTGCGGATGCCGTATCTGATTCCCATACCGTAACCGCAGAGACCTCCACATCTTCATCCGCCAACTTTTTGTTGAGGGAATCGTATATCCATCTTGCTATGTTTTCAGATGATGGATTTTTCTCTGTAAACGGGAAAATGTCATTTAGAAAAGAGTGGTCTAACGGCGCTATAACTTCATTCAGCAGCCTTTTTAAATCATGAAAGTCTATCGCTATGTCTATGCCGTTAAGTTTTTCGGCTGCTACGTGAGCCTGAACTTTCCAGTTATGACCGTGCAGCCGCTCGCATTTGCCTTTGTAGCCCCGCAGCTGGTGTGCGGCTGCAAATGTTGTATCTACCGTCAGTTCAAACATAATGTAACCTTCTTCTCAGTGTCAGTGTTTAGTGTCAGTTTATTTTCAAACTTACACTAACCACTATCACTAATCACTTATTTTATTTGCCTTCCATGACTGTCTTTTTGAAAATGGATATGTAAGGAAGGTTTCTGAATTTGTTGTCATAGTCCAGGCCATAGCCTACCACATATTCATTTGGTATCTCAAAACCTGTATAATCAAGAGGCACGTCCACTACCCTGCGGCCGCATTTATTCAGGAATACGCATATCCTGACACTGTTTGGCGACGCCGCAAGTATTCTCTCGCGGACATAATTAAGAGTTAGGCCTGAATCTGCGATGTCTTCAATCAGCAGGACGTCTTTGCCTCTGAGGTCTTCTCTGACGTCGCAGTGGATGTTGACCTTTTCCGTTGAGGTCGTTTTCAGATAGCTTGAAGCGGTTATGAAGTCAATTGTGAGAGGAACTTTTATCATCCTCACAAGGTCGGAAAAGAACATGAAGGCCCCTTTCAGTATTCCAACAGCAAGAAGATTTTTCCCCTCATAATCCGCTGATATTTTCTCGGCGAGTTCTTTTACCCTGCGGTGAATCTGTTCTGCTGTAAAAAAAGGTTTCCCTATTACCATTATGCCCTCCTTGATTTAGCTTGCGACAAAATGTATCTTCAAAGCGGTATTGCCCATCTGGACAATATCGCCGTCTGATAATTCAATCTCTTTAACACTTTTTCCATTAACAATACTGCCATTTGTGCTGTCCAGGTCTCTGAAAATAATTTTTCCTTCCGATACCTCCAGCGCCGCATGTGTTTTTGAGATAGTCATATCTCTAATCCTGATGGCTGCGTCTCTTCTGCCTATTGTGCAGGGAAGGGGGACATTAAACTTATTGCCCTTTTGAGGCCCGTCTGTAACCTCAATCCTTACCCTTAATGCTTTTTCCTCTTTTTCTGCTCCCGGGATGCTCGGGACTGTCCCGATGCTTCGGGATTCGTGCATGAGAGCATCGGCTATCAGGAATTGTTTTACGTTAGCCGTATCGCTTGCTTCTGATGTTTTAATATCACGATAAATCAATACTTCAACAGGGGTTTTATCAGCAGGATACGCATAAAGGAGCATCTGTTCTGCAATAGGGCTGTCCTCTGTCATAGCTGCATCTGATGCGGCTGCGAAATGCGCAATTTTAGGTTCGCCGGAATGGAAATAAAAGAAGTTATAAGTATTATTCTTTTTCAGGACGACAAAGGCAGCCGCCTGTTCGCTCTTAATCTGGTTAAGGATGCTGTCAAGATTAATCATATCTGTTGTTACTTTTGTGGAAGGCTCTCTCTGAAGGAACACGAGCATTCCTTTAAGCAGCACAGGGTCTGTTTTATGAAGGGAGAGGGTTCTCCTGGATGCGTCTGTTGAAATATGCTGCATGAAATCCTTTATGCTTATCGGCATGGGCTTGTCGTTTTTGATGCAGCCGGCCGCATAAGCGTCCCCCTTAAGGAAAAACAGGAAATAGGCGGCGTCCGGTTCATCGGCTTTGAGCATCCCCATGAAGGATTCTCCTGCCTTGTCTATCTCATCCATGGTAATGCTAAGGAACTCACCCGTATACGGTTTATCCTTGAATATTATCTGGCCTTCGGGAAATAGCTCTTTTGTCATATCACTATTGTTTTATATACTTGTTTTTTTGTCAACAACAATTCCTGGGCTTGGAATACACCTTGACTAAGCAATGCTGTTTCTGTTAGTTTAAAAAAATTCTTTTAGGAGTTGATAATGACAAAGAAGGAAAAAACTAAGACTTCAGCGGCAGTTAAGAAGGCTGGAAAAAATAAATCAGCCCGTTCCTCAAAGCCTTTAAAAAGGCGGCAGAAAAGCAGGAAACCCGCAGCCCCAGAGACACGGGTAAAATCAAAGGCAGTAAAAACCGCTGCACCGAAGGGAAAGGCTAAGAAACCTACTCTCAGGGATATTTTTAGGGGGAAGAAACTTCAGGACATAAGAAAAAAATTATTAAAACAGAGAGAGTTATTGCTCGCAGAGGCTAAAGCGGCTTTAAATGTCCTGCCCGGGCAGACGATATTCCCTGACATGGGCGACCAGGCCACGGCAGAAACAGACAGAAATTTTATGCTGAGGCTCAGAAGCAGGGAACAGAAACTGCTCAAAAAAATTGACGATGCGATAGACAGAATAGATAAAGGAACCTTTGGAATATGCGAGGACTGTGGTACTAAGATAGACATCAGAAGACTTGTAGCGAGGCCTGTAACGACGCTCTGTATGGAATGCAAAACCCAGCAGGAAGAAGAAGAGAGGATGCGGGAGTCGTAACTTCCTCACATTTTTACTTCTCTGCGAGCCGCAAGTCGTATTTATCTTTAAGGGCGTCTCCTAACAGGTTAAAGCACAGCGCTGTAACGGCTATCGCCATCCCCGGGAATAAAACCATCCACGGCTCTGACGCAATATATGCCCTGTTCATGCTTACCATTGAACCCCATGTCGGCATTGGAGGCTGGGCGCCAAGCCCTAAAAAACTAAGCGAAGCTTCTGTCAGGACATAGCCGCCGAGTTTGATTCCGGCCATTACAAGTCCGATAGGAAGACACTGAGGCATCAGATGCACGAATAATATCCTGATTCTGCCGCATCCTACGGCTTCAGCGGCTTCTATGTATGCTGCATCTTTCAAAGTCAGGACGTGTCCTCTTATCAGCCGGGCAAATGACGCCCATCCCACAAATGCTATTGCGAGCATGACGGTATATACGCCTGCCGGGAATATTATGGATACTCCTATTGCAAGCAGCAGGGAAGGAAATGCAAGAATAAGGTCCGCAGCAGCCATGATTGCGGTATCAGCCTTGCCGCCAAAATATCCTGAGCAGAGTCCCATTATAAGCCCGATGGACATGGAGATAAATGCCGCTATCACGGCAATGCTTATGGATATTCTTCCGCCGTAAAGCACCCGTGAAAGAATATCCCTTCCTTTGTTGTCAGTGCCCAATAGATGTTTTATGCCCGGCGGTTCTTTTATGCTGTCAAGGTCAATCTTTTCAGGGTCGTAAGGCGAAAGGAGAGGGGAAAATACCGCAAGGATGGATATTATGATTAGTGCAGAGCCAGCTATCTTACCTGTCAGATGCATAGAGCCTTACCCTCGGGTCAAGATAGTGGTATAGGACGTCAACTATGATGTTGATAAGAACAAAGACAACGGTGCCGATGATGATGCATCCCATTATCACAGGATAGTCCCTCTTTATTATTCCGTCCATGGTGAATCTGCCGATGCCGTCCCATCCGAATATTGTCTCTGTAAGCACGGCTCCGTTCAGGTAGCTTCCAAAATCAAGTCCGATTATAGTGACAAGGGGAATAAGAATGTTTCTGAATATGTGGATGGCATTAATTCTAAAGATGCTCAGACCTTTGGCCCTGGCCGTGCCTATAAAAGGCGTCTCGCTTATCTCTATTGCCGAAGTCCTCGTAACTCTTGCGAGCGCTGCAATGGCAGGAAGGGACAGTGTAAGCGCAGGCATGACAAGAAACCTGACGCCGCCCGTGCCTGAGGGAGGAAAAAGTCTCAATTCAAGACTGAGAAACAGCATTATCATAAGACCGCTCCAGAACACAGGAAGGCTAACGCCTGTTATGGAGACTGCCGATATAATCCTGTCAATGGGCGTATCTCGCTTATATGCGGCAATAAAGCCTAAAAAAATTCCTATCGGGACTGCAATGGCCATTGCTCCGAATGCGAGTTTCATAGTGTTGGGGAATTTTATCAGTATGTCGTCAAGGACTTTTCTATTTGTGTAATAGGACCTTCCCATCTCGCCCTTTAGCAGCAGTTTCACATAACCTGCATACTGGCTGAAGACGTCTTTATCCGCGCCGAGTTCTTTTCTGATTTTTTCTATTACTTCAGGCTGCGCCCTTTCACCGACCAGGCTCTGCACCGGGTCTCCGGGAAGCGCCTTTGTAAGAGAAAATGTAAGAAGCGTAATGCCGAACAGGAGAAGGACTAAGATAAAAAGACGTTTTAGGATGTAGAGTTTAATGGCGGATTCTCCCGTACCACATATTTTGAGCTGCAGGAGGGAACTGTCTTTGAGCGGTTTTATTTTGCCGATATTCCACCCCTCTATGTCCCCCCTTACCAAGGGGGGAATTTAAGGGGGGTAGAGGCAAAATACCTCGGAGCGGAGTGAGAATGAGCGAAAAGATTGTTCCCTCCTGTATATGATTGCTCATAAATAGTATAACTTTAGCCATGTTACCGCCTCTTTTTTTGTCTTAAGCTTACCCTCAAACTGCATCTTTTTCAATCCGTAAATGAGCCTTCCGAGTTTTACTCCTCCCTTAAGCCCTGTTATATCCATAATCTCCTCTGAAGTGAGAAGGCTTCTTTTCCATATCTTCTTAAAGCTCTCTAATTGACCAAGAAGTTTTATGTTTCCTGAGAGTATGAGAAGGTCAAAGGCAGAATCTTTTGCCTTAAAGAAAGTGTTAAAAAGATTTTCCTGAGAGAATATATCCTGTTTTTCTGCTTTGTGAAGAAGCTTATGCGTTTTTTTAAGCCTTTCTCTGATAACTCTGCTCAGCCTTAGCCTGTTTCTATTCAATGACGAGCCGTAAAGGACCTGCTCAAGCCGGAGAAGCCCGTGAAGCGTTAATTCCTGAGAAAAAGATTTTTCAATATTTTGTTTGAATTTTAAGGGAAGTTTTTTAATACACAATTCAAGGGAAGGAATAGTCTTGATATTCTCAAGCAGCCTTTTGTGTGTGATAGACAGGAAGCATTCAAACAAGCCGTCATCCGACGCCATTTTCAGTGCCTTATGAAAGTTTTTAAAATTAAGGAGCTTAAAAAACTCAAGCGTGATTCTCTCAGGAGCGGACTTCCTGATTTTTTTTCTCAGATGTTTTACTATGTTTCTTGTCTCCGGCTCTGCCTTCCAGCCGAATTCTGAAACAAAGCGGTAAGCCCTGAGCAGCCTTAATGGGTCATTCCTAAAATTATCTATTGATATGGCTTTAATCCGGCGCCTTGCGATGTCTTTTGCGCCGTTAAACAAATCAATAAGCCCTGTCCCGGGCAACCAGGCAAGCGCATTCATTGTGAAATCCCTGCCGCCGAGGTTATCTCTGATGCTGCCTTGTAGTTCTGTAAAATCAAGGGTAAGCCCATTCTTGAGAACAAGCCTTATCATCCTGTCTCTTTTGAGTTCAACTATACTTGCTCCCTCCAGCTTTTTCTGCGCTTCTGCGCCTCTGCGCCTCTGCGCTAATAACTGCATGGCAAATTGCCTTATGTTTCCTCTGACGACATAATCAATGTCCCCTGATTCTTTTCCAATGAGAGTATCCCTCAGATACCCTCCGACGATATAGACCTCACTGCCAAGCGAGAATACCTTTGAGTTGATTTTGTTTCCAAGAACTATTTTTTTGATGTTTTTCATGTTCAGGTATATCTTACCAAAAAAACTAAAAACAGAATGTGTATAACAGACGGATTTCTGCAGCAAAAGGAACCCCTAACTCATTGACACCCTTAGATTTTTACTGATATACTTCAAAAAAGAACGGAGTTATATTTTATGAATAAGGGGAGAAAAAATAAGGGAGCAAAGGAGCTGCTCGCCCTTATTCTTGCAGGAGGCAAAGGTGAGAGGCTTCATCCCTTAACTCTTCACAGGGCCAAACCCGCGGTTCCGTTCGGAGGAAAATACAGGATAATTGATTTTACATTGAGCAACTGCATCAATTCAGGCGTAAGGAAAATAGCAGTGCTTACGCAATATAAGTCCCTCTCCTTGAACAGGCACCTGGCGCTTGGCTGGGAGCATCTGCTTAATCCTGAACTTGATGAATTTATCATATCTGTGCCGCCGCAGCAGCGTGTGGATAAAAGGTGGTATGAGGGGACGGCGGATGCAGTGTATCAGAATATATATTCCATAGAAAAAGAGGCGCCCCCCTATCTGCTTATTCTCTCAGGCGACCATGTGTATAAGATGGATTATTCCGAGATGCTCAATTTCCATCTCAGCAAGGGCGCAGCCGGGACGCTTGCGGCAATAGAGATGGACAGGGGAAAGGCCTCGTCATTCGGCGTTATTGAAGTTGATAAAGAATCCAGGATAATAGGATTTAAAGAGAAACCTAAAAAGCCGCAGTCAATGCCGGAATCTCCCGAGCAGTCTCTTGTTTCAATGGGGGTGTATCTCTTTAATACACGGGATATAATAAGCGAACTTAAGAGTGACGCCTTTAGGTCAACGGCTCATGATTTCGGGAAAAATATTATACCCGGCATGATTAAGACCGGAAGGCTGTTTGCCTATAATTTCAAGGATGAGAATAAGAAGGAGGCAAAATACTGGAGAGATGTAGGCGCTATTGACGAATATTGGGAGGCAAACATGGAAATTGCGTCTGTGGACCCGATGTTCAATCTATACGATGAAGGATGGCTTATAAGGACCTATCAGCCTCAGTATCCGCCTGCAAAATTTGTTTTTGCTCAGGAGCGTAAGGGCGGGAGGCTCGGCATTGCGTTAGATTCAATTGTGTGCGACGGGTGCATCATAAGCGGCGGCCGTGTGCAGAATTCGGTGCTTTCCCCTAATGTGAGGGTTCACAGTTGGGCCGATGTGAGAGAGGCGGTGCTCATGGAAAATGTTGAAGTCGGAAGACATTGCAAAATAAAGAAGGCGATAATAGACAAGGACGTCCGTGTGCCTGATGGAACAGTAATAGGTTATGATAGTGAGAGCGACAGAAAAAGATTTCATGTTAGTCCTGAGGGCGTAGTCGTAATTCCCAAGGGCGTGGAGATTGAATGAGTCTTGTCGGAAGGCTTGAAGACCTGGCCCTGTCTGATATTTTCCAGATACTGAGCATCGGGAAAAAGACCGGGATGCTTGTAATCAACGGGGCGGCAGGAACCGCTATGATTGTGTTTAGGAACGGGCTTGTTGTCAGGGCTGAGACCACTGCGCTCAATGGAACCCTGGGCCACGACCTGCTTAACAGCGGAGTAATAAAAGAATCAGCGCTTCAGATGGCGCTGGAGGTAAAAAAAAAGCTGCCTGCAAAGTCTGTCGCAGAGATACTCTTTGACCTCGGCGCTGTAAATAAAGATACACTTGAGAAGGCTTCTAAGAAGAGAATAGAGAAAGCTGTTTATCATCTTCTGCTCTGGCATGAAGGTGATTTCCAGTTTGAGCTTGACGACCTGGAATTGAAAGACAGCTTGCATATAGAGGATATGGGGTGGGAAGTCTCAAAGGGAATCAGCCCTGAGTATCTTCTTATGGAGGGCGCAAGGGTATATGATGAGTCTGCGCAGCAGGAATTTGTTTCTAATGAGGAACTGACAGGAGAAACGGCAGAGGAAGGCGGATGGGAATCAGACTGGGGCGGGCATGGAGCTGCAGAGAGGAAAGATATCTCAGCCCTCAAGTCGCTTACGCAGGAATTAAGATTCCCGAATTCAGCTTCCGAGATAACGCTCCTCATACTCAGGTTTGCGAGCGATATTTTTCAGAGAGGCGTGCTGTTTATCGCTGGAGAAAAGGAGATAACAGGACTGGGACAGTTCGGGCTTGAAATAGAAAGAGCCGATGAGAAGATAAGGGAGACGGCGCTTCCGCTGAAGGACAGTCCGTTTCTCACAAAAATTATAAATGAGGCGAATTCATACAAGGGGCAGATAGAGAAAGACAAAATAACGGAAATGATGATTAAGGAATTCGGAGGAGGCTGGCCGTCTGAAGTTGGGATATTCCCTGTAATTGCAGAGGGAAGAGTCGCCGCGATGCTTTATTGCGATAATGCGCCGACAGGCGAGCCTATTGCCGAGACAGAGGGGCTTGAGATATTTATAAGCCAGGCCGGCCTGGCGTTTGAAAAAGCGCTTCTTCAGCGCAGGCTCAATGAAATGCAAAGAACGATGGAGAATAAAAATCCCCCCTTAACCCCCCTTTAGTAAAGGGGGGATGGGGGGATTGGTGATGCTTTTTTTTGTTGCTATTTGTTAAAATGCTGTTGACCTATTTTTAGGGGGTTATGTGAAATCAATTCTGATAGTTGAAGACTCAACCACTACCCGCTCTCTGATAAGGGCAGTTATAGAAGAACTCGGAGACTTTAACATCGTTGAAGCGCCCACGGGTTTTGACGCCTTAAAACTCCTCCCGGCCCAGGACTTTGATTTAGTTGTTACAGATATTAATATGCCTGACATAAACGGCCTGGAACTGATAAATTTTGTGAAGAGCAATCCGAGATACAGCAGCATCCCTCTTATCATAGTAACCACAGAAAGAAGCGAAGAAGATAAGAAAAGAGGAATGGCGCTTGGCGCAACCGCATACGTAACAAAACCTTTCAAGGCTCTGGAACTGCAGGATACCGTAAAGAGAGTAATGAACCTATGAGTTCAGCCAAACAAGAATTTATAGCTGAAGCGTCAGAACTTCTTGAAGAAGCAGGCAGACTGATTCTTGAGATACAGGATACCTGTCAGACAGGGCCGAATCCCGACAGCATTAATGCGCTGTTCCGCTCTATACACACGCTCAAAGGGCTTTCGGGGCTTTTTGGACATCAAGGCGTCTCAGACCTCAGCCATGCGCTTGAGTCCCTGCTTGATGAGCTAAGACTCGGCAAGATTGAAATTTCAGATGAGGTTGTAAGGTTTCTGTTTAACAATATTGATATACTGAGAGCGCTTGTTGAAGAACTCAGCCAGGATAATAAAGATAAAGAAAAAGAACAGGATGTAAGCGGCCAGCTCAAGAATATAGAGCTGTTCAGAAATTCTCTGGCCGGCAAGACAAAGGGGGATGAGCTTAAGGGCGTTATTGATGAGTCCATGCTCAGGATACTGACAGAATACGAAGAGCACAGATTAAAAACGAATGTCCACGAAGGCAAGGGAGTCTATCTTGCAAAGGCGGTTTTCTCGCTTGCGGATTTTGATAAAGCGCTGGAAGAGCTTACAAAGACAATAAAGTCAAAAGGCGAGCTCATATCAACGCTGCCTACGTCTTCAAATGTCCCACCTGATTCCATAGGCTTCAATCTCATGTTCGGGAGCCTGGAGCCAGCTGAAAAACTTAAGGAGGCGATAAGGTTTGAAATTGATGCGCTGGTCAGCCCGAAAGGCGCAGAGGCTGCGCCGCCGCTGCAGAGAGAGACTACGCTTAAAAGCACAACCACAACTGTAAGGGTGGACATAGAGAAATTAGACCGGATTCTTAATACCATAGGGGAGCTGACACTTGCAAAAGGCGCTGTAAAAAGGATAAGCGAAGAACTCATAGAGAGTTACGGGCATTCTCCGCTGGCTGCTGATGTGAATAAAATCTCACAGACGCTTGAAAGAAAACTGGCTGAACTTCAGAATCAGGTGCTTGAGATAAGGATGGTGCCCATAGGACAGATATTCTCAAGGCTTTCTCAGGTCATAAGGAAATATTCAAGGGAGATTGGAAAGCGCATAGAACTGGTTATGTACGGCGAGGACACGGAGATTGACAAATATATCGCAGAGGAAGTAATTGACCCCCTAATGCATCTTGTAAGGAATGCTATTGACCACGGGATAGAGCCTGAGGAAGAAAGGAAAAAGAAGGGTAAGAAGGAATCAGGAACCATTACCCTTAAGGCGTCGCAGAGAGGCAACCACGTCATCATAGAAGTGAAAGACGACGGCGGCGGCGTTAACATTCAGAGGGTGAGGGAAAAGGCAGTTGAAAAAGGGCTTCTGGAGAAAGGCGCGGAGCTTGACGAGAAAGAGATTGTAAATTTTATATTCATGCCCGGGTTCAGCACAAAAGAGATAGTCACCGAGGTATCGGGCCGGGGTGTGGGAATGGACGTTGTGAAAGAGAAACTTGCGGCAATAGGCGGCTTTGCTGAAATTGATACTAAGAAGGGCCTGGGCTCGGTGTTTACTCTGACAATTCCTATTACCCTGGCTATTATCAAGGCGCTTATTGTGAGGGTAGGGGCCATGAAATTTGCGATACCGCTTACTTCTATATCAGAGACCCTTGTTATCACCCGCGGCGATATCCAGAGTGTTGAGGGAAGGGATGTTTATAATTTGAGAGGCGAGATGCTTGCAATGACAAACATCGGAAGGATTTTTGCTCTGACAGCTGAAGATGCAGAGAGGTTTTTTGTTGTTGTCGCAGGAACCGGGAAAAGAAGGCACGGTTTGATGGTTGATGAGTTATTCGGGCAGCACGAAATAGTTATCAAATCGCTCGGGGAATATTTTGCAGGCATTCGCGGTTTTGCGGGCGCGGCAGAGATAGGCAAGCATGAGGTTATTCTTGTCATAGATGTTGACAGTCTCATAGATGATGCTGTAGTCAAACAAAAAGCAACCCCCGTTATAAAAAGCGGGGCTTTCTAACAGGGCAGGGGAGCATTTATGGTGTATGAGGAATACTATGGATTAAAACGCAGGCCTTTTACTAAAACACCAGACCCTAAATTTCTTTTCATGAGCAGGGTTCATGAAGAGGCGCTTGCAAGACTGCAGTATGCAGTTGAAGAAAAAGAACTTGTGGTCCTGACAGGGGACGTCGGCTGCGGCAAGACTACGCTCACGAGGGCGCTGATAGATTCTCTCGGAGAAAAATACAGGATTATTCTTATTATTAATCCCCGCCTCACGTCGGCGCAGTTTCTCAGGACCGTTGCCAAGAGATTTGATATACCGGTCTCAGGCAGATTTTCCGGTTTTAAGGACGACCTTCTTGATGCAATTTATTCAAAGGTTTATGAAGATTATCAGGCAGGGATTACCCCTGTGATAATTATAGATGAGGCTCAGCTTATTCCGGACAAGGATACCTTTGAAGAAATCAGGCTGCTTACAAATTTTCAGCTTGATGACGCAAATCTCTTAAGTCTTATACTTGTCGGACAGCCGGACTTAAGACGCAGGTTAAATCATAAGGCATATCTGCCGTTGAAGCAGCGCATCGGACTTTTTTATCACCTGGGTCCCATAAGCGAAGATGAGATTAAGGGTTATGTGGAACACAGGCTGAAGGTCGGAGGATGCGAGGAACAATTGTTCACTGAAGAGGCGTTAAAGGCGCTTCACGCATATTCCGGGGGCGTTCCGAGATTGATTAACAGCATGGCGACTGCCGCGCTGTTAAGCGGGCTGGGCAGTGGATACAGGATAATTGAGAGACAGTTAATTAACGAAGCTGCGCAGGAGTTTGGACTAAATGGATATAGCGAAAATTAGAAAAAAAATTAAAGAAGCGGAACAAAAAAGCGGCGGTCAGTCCGCCTCAGGCGGAGAAGAAGAGCTTGCGCCGAAGCAAGAGGACAAGGCTGCAGGGAAAGAAGTAGACAGTAGACAGCAAACAGCAGACAGCAGACAGGAGGAAAAACCTCAGCCGCAGGAGGCTGTTAAAGAAAAAAGTTTATCCGAATCCGCAGGGAAAACAGCTAAACCTGAAGAGGCAGTATCGGGCCTGCCTGTGCCGTCAGCACGGCAGACAGGCATAATAGAACTTCTTACGTTTCAGCTTGCAGCTGAAGAATTTGCCTTCAGAATCTCTGAAGTTGAAGAAATTCTCACGCCCCAGCAAATCACAATGGTTCCGAAGGTTCCGGATTATATCCTCGGCATAACCTCTGTGAGGGGAAAGGTGATGCCTGTTTTAGACCTGAAAAAGAGGCTTTTAATAAATCCTTCTAACCCCTCCCTCCCGCCCCTTAATTTAAGGGGCGGTGAAGGTGGGGTTATGACGGGGAGTGAGGGTGGATTAAGCGCAGATGATTCCCGTAAAAAGGTGCGTAAAAAAATACTGACGCTGAAAGGTCAAAAGGGACGTATCGGGGCAATGATAGACAGGATAAACGGGGTTGTCCGCATTGATGAATCCGACATTGAGGAGCCGCCGGCTCATCTTGCCGAGTCAGACCTGATGTTTGTAGAGGGTGTTGTTCTTTACAACGGCAGGTTTATCTCGGTTATACGTCTGGAAGATGCGGCGAATATAAATCTAAAATGAGGATTTAGAAATTAATAAAAATGGTTCTTTCTCACGGTGAGTGGGTAAAGCAAAATCTCCCATAGCTCCCCTCCTATTTTAGGAGGGGATAAAGGGGTGGTAAGTTGTGAGTGGGTAAACCAACCACCCCTGCCCCTCCTTAACTAAGGAGGGGAGTTTAGGGGCGCCCACTTGAAATGAGAAAGAGACATAAATTTATTTTTTGAATTTTTAAACCGGAGGTCTTATGAGAGAAAAACTTGAATTAAAGATAATTATTACTGTTTTAGTCATGCTTCTTGCAGGTGTTGTCATCGCGGGCGCAATGACCATGCTTATAGAGAAGTCAACTCTTTACGGAATTACAAGAGAAAATTCAGAGACCACGGCTGCAATCATAAAGAAAGACGTTGAGATGACAATGCTGGAGAACAGGCCCGACCTTACGAAAAAACTGATTGACAGCCTGCGCGGAACCGCAGGCATAGCAGGCCTTCATGTTGTGAATTCCGAAGGCAGAGAGGCATTTGTAAAAGATGCTCCGGTAATAGAAGCTGACGCAATGAAGAAGATTATAAGCACAAAAGCTCCCATTGTTGAAGAGATCTCAAAAGGTTATACCTTCTACAAACCCCTTGAAAATGCTGATTCATGTAAGGGATGCCACGCGCAGGATGGGGCTATGCTCGGCGCTGTAAAGGTTTCGCTGTCAATAGAAAAAGAGTATGAAAGGGCGATGAAATCAGTAACAATAGTTATTTTGCTTACGATTGCCGGAGCGCTTGGTTTCAGTCTTGTGCTCTGGCTCATGCTGAGAAAAATGGTTATATCGCCGATCAAGGCGATGGAAAATGCGGCGTTGAGAATGGCGGAAGGCGACCTTTCATTTGATGTGAATGTAAAGAGCAAAGATGAGATTGCGCGTCTAAGCAATTTCATAAAAGAATCCGTTGGCGCGGTAGGAAGGATACTGCAGAGGATAAAAGACGTCTCGGCAAGAATTGCGCATGTTGTTGAAACGGTCGGAAAGGATTCTAAAAAGGTGCTTGACGGCACACAACTTGAGACAGAGGCCATAGCGGATATCTCAAGCTCGGTTGAAGAGCTGAACGCCGCTATATCGGATATTACCGAGGGGACAGAGAAACTTGCCGCATCAACAGAAGAGACCGCGGCGTCAATGGAAGAAATGACTAATGCCGTAGGGAATGTAAAGAACAATAGCCACGACCTGTCCGTTGCCGTTGATGCAACATCCTCTTCTATCGCAGAACTTTCCGCTACTATAAAAGAGGTTGCGCATAATGCCGATAATCTTTCAATCGCAACAGAGGAGACGCTTTCTGCCATAGAAGAGATGACGTCTTCCGTGAAAGAGGTTGAGGGGAATGCAAAAGAGTCTGCAAACCTTTCGCAAAAAGTCATGACTGACGCATCAACGTTCGGCATGGGCTCCATAGACAAAACTATGGAGGGGATGAAGAATATAAAGTCTTCTGTTGAGAAAACAAATGACTTTGTGAAGAAGCTCGGCGGCAGGTCGGATGAGATAGGAAAGATACTCAATGTGATAGATGATATTACTGACCAGACAACCCTTCTGGCCCTGAATGCCGCTATACTCGCGGCGCAGGCAGGAGAGCATGGGAAAGGATTTTCGGTTGTTGCAGAGGAGATTAAAGACCTGGCAGAGAGGACGGCATTCTCAACTCAGGAGATAGGCTCTCTCATACAGTCTGTTCAGCAGGAGGTAAAAGGCACTATTCAGGCGATGGCTGAAGGGCTGAAGTCAGTTGATGAGGGGCTGAAACTCTCAAGAGAGGCGTCGGACGCATTAAGGAAGATAGTGGCGAGTTCTAAAAAATCTTCCGAGATGGCGCTCTCCATAGACCGTTCCACAGGCGAACAGGCCAAGGCGATAAGACTTGTCTCGGAGGCAATGGAACGCATCAAAAATATGACAGGTATGATTGCTAAGGCGACGTCAGAGCAGGCAAAGGGCACTACCCTGATTATGGGCGCAACGGAGAAGATGAGAGATATATCGCATCAGGTCCGGGGAGCGACTGACGAGCAGGCGGCGACCAGCAAGCATATATCAGAGGCAATTGAAGTGGTTTCTGATAAGAGCCGGCAGATTTCCAAGGCAATTTATGAACAGAAGATAGGTTCCAATCAGATGTGGAAATCCGTGGAGAAGATTAAGGATATTCCGAAGGCGAACCGCGACCTCGCATTCAGTGTAAATAATTCGCTGAGGAGCCTCCAGAAAGACGCCGAGTTGATTGACAAAGAAATCGGAAGGTTCAAGTTCTCGGAAGAAAAAGGCATATTGAAATTTGGCGTTGTGCCTTTAGAGTCCCCTGCGGAGATGTTCATGAGATTCACTCCGATGACAGAGTATCTCAGCAAGAAGCTTGGCAGGAGGGTTGAGCCTAAGGTAGCGATGAACTTTGAGGAGGCAATTGACGCCATAGGCCGGAATGTTACGCAAATGTGCTTTATGACGCCTTCCACTTATATAGAGGCGCATAGAAAATACGGGGTTGATGTGCTCGCAAAGGCCCTAAGAGACGGCAAGCCTTATCACCACTCAGTAATAATCACAAGGGCAGACAGGGGCATTAATGCCGTGGGGGAATTGAAGGGAAGGACGTTTGCGTTCGGAGACTTTTATTCAACGTCAAGCCACATTGTCCCGAGGGGAATGCTTTTAGAGGCGGGAATAGAGATAACCGAACTTTTTTATTACGACTATCTCGGCCACCATGATGATGTAGCCAGGGCGGTGCTGAAAGGCGAGTTTGATGCAGGAGGCGTCATGGAAGACACTGCTTATAAATTCAAAGACGAGGGGTTAAAGTTCCTGAAGATTTCAGAAGATATTCCTGAATTCAATATATGCATTAATAAGTCGTTGAGCGAAGAGGATGTTTCTCTGTTTAGGTCAGCCCTGACTGCCCTGACCGATGCGTCTGCCGAGGGCGGGCTGGTCCTTAAATCCATAGCCAAGTCATATACCGGTTTCACAGAGGCAAAGGATGAGGATTATGACGGCATAAAGTCCATGATGTTAAAACTGGGGATGCTGTTATGATGATAAAACATTTTTTAAATACGGGTTTCATTCTGTCAGGTCGGGGACAGACCACCCCGCACTTCGTGCTCCCAAGCTCCCCTCCTATTTTAGGAGGGGATGAAGGGGTGGTAATCAAACAGTCAAACCACCCCTACCCCTCCTTATCCAAGGAGGGGAGGGGAATTAAAGGGGTGGTTAATTGCAATAAGGGGGTGCAGGGATGATAGGGAAGATAAAGATTAAAAATACCCTCGTGGCGAATTTTACTGTGATGATATTGTTAATCCTTGTGATAGGGCAGGGCATACTCTACGCATGGCTGATGCTTTACCAGAGGAGCTATCTAAAGGATAGGCTCAGAGATGAGGTTGCAGCAACTGCCGGGCTTATAAGGGATGCAGTTACAATGGGCCATGATTCAAAACAGCTTGATATGTTTCTGGAGATGGCTGTAAAGAGTGGAACTATTTTGTCAGTAAAAATTATTGACGTCAATGGTAATATCCTTGCTGCGAAGGCTGTTCAATATAAAGAGGAAGGCAGCCGTATAAATCCGTTCTTTATGTTTTATGTCCCTGAAAGCAACATTATAAATCTTCCGGTAAAAACATCCGCCTCTGGCGGAGGAAAAGACGCAGGCCGCATGGAGGTAGTTTACAGCGGGCGCTCGGTGAATGAGGTTATGAGGCGGTTTCTTATAATTCCGCCTTTTATGCAGGTTGCAACTTTTCTTATTGTCATATACGCGATTGTGAAGTTCTTCCAGAGGAAAGTCGGCAGGCCTGTAAAGAGGATAAATGAGGCGCTTGCCAGAGCAACGGGAGGCGACCTGACCGTAGAGCTCTCAGAGTTCAGGGATGATGAGTTCGGGAGCATTGCGGAGGGTTTCAAATTCCTTATCGGCAGGCTAACTTCCACGCTTAATAAGCTGAGGTCTATGTCCGAGGATGTTTCTATGGCAATTAACCAGTTAACCCTTACTTTCAAGAATGTGAATCAGGGAACCCAGAAACAGACAGAAGCAATCAATGAAATTACAACTGCTATTAAACATGCAGGTGAATCGCATAAGCAGATAACAGAGGACACAGGAAAACTTGTGGATTTCTCCAATGAGAATGTAACGTCACTGCTTGAGATGAAGGCAACAGGGGATGAGATAGCCTTAAGCACAGGCAGATTATTCAAGGCTGCGGAGGATGCTTATTCTGCTGTTGCCGAGGTGTCGCAAACCGCCAAGGTAATCGCAGAAAATGCAGGAGAGGCGTCTTCGGCGGTGGAGGATACATCAGCTGCTGTTGAGGAGATAAATGCCTCGGTAAAGGAAGTTGAGGGCAATGCAAGGGAATCAGCCCGTCTGGCGTCAA
>MNVK01000013.1 GCA_001871685.1 Nitrospirae bacterium CG1_02_44_142 | reverse complement strand
GGAATAGTTAAGTCGCCGATTATTGGAAAAGGCGAGAAACTTATAGAACAGACAAGCGATGATGACTCAATAAAATATCAGCAGCATTTGATGATTGGTTATTCGCGCTGGCTGAAATCAAAAGAAGAGTGGGAACAAAGCGGCAAGAAAGCCCTCATGTTTGTTATGACCGAGGATACAGAATCTGCGACTCAGATAGCTAACAGGTTAAATACAGATCCTCTTTACAAAGAGCTTAACGGCAAGACAATTAACCTGCATACCCGCCTCAAAGGAAAGCTTAAAAAGAGGGGCAAAGGTGAGAATGTCTATTATGAGTTTATTGAAGATGAGAAAGAGATAAGCGATGAGGATTTAAAAGAGCTTAGAAAACTTTCAAGAGAGCTTGATTCAAACAAAAGCCCTTATCTCTGCATAGTCTCTGTTCTTATGCTGAGGGAAGGCTGGGATGTGCGGAATGTAACCACAATCGTTCCATTGCGTCCCTACAGTTCAAAGGCAAACATCTTACCTGAACAGACACTTGGACGAGGTCTCAGGCGAATGACTCTGCCGGGGCAGGCAGCAGAGGTTGTTACTGTTGTTGAACATAAGGCATTTGTGAGTCTTTATAAAGAGCAGTTGAGTCAGGAAGGACTGCCGATTGAAGTTGTGGATGTGGATAAGGTGCCGAAGACAACGGTTACTATCTATCCTGATAAAACAAAAGACCTGGAAAAACTGGATATTGTTATCCCGCCACTCAGCGCGGGATTCAAGCGGACACCAAAACTTAAAGGCATCACCATTGAAGATATCAAAAAGTCTTTTTCAAGATTTTCTCCTTTGCCATTAGGAGAAGTAAGAAAAACAGAGATTGATTATGAAGGACGGCATCTTTTCACAAACGAGATTGTTGAGAAGATGAAGGTGCAACTGCCTCTGCTTGAAAGCGGCATCGGCGCGATTTCTTTTTTCAGAGAAGAGCTTGAAAGACAGACTTCGCTGAGAGGAACTCATCCGGTCTTAGCGCCATTGATTCAGACATTTCTTGAAGAGGTATTATTTGGTCAGACAGTCAGCGTTTTTGATGATAAGCTGGTAAGCCGGCTTTCAGACTCGGATGTCCGAGAGCATGTAAGAGCAACTTTCGTTCCTCTGATATTTAAGAAAACAACTACGATCGAAGACCGAATAAAGCAGGAAGAGCCTGTATCTGTTTGCACTTGGAAACCATTTCAGGTAACACATTCTGAAAACCG
Source organism: Nitrospirae bacterium CG1_02_44_142 (assembly GCA_001871685.1). Lineage (GTDB taxonomy): Bacteria > Nitrospirota > Thermodesulfovibrionia > Thermodesulfovibrionales > UBA1546 > UBA1546. The sequence goes on along the minus strand of MNVK01000013.1, from coordinate 4,595 downwards.
ACCTGCGCTTCCTGCTGAAAATACACCCTTTAACCTTGTGCCTTGTAACAGAGAGTTTGAAGTGGCGATGGCAACATTTTTAAACCGCGCTCCTGACATTCAATCTTTCTGTAAAAATGCAGGACCTCAGGCACTCAAGATTGATTTTCAATCTGGTGCACAGCGATTCTCTTTTTATACGCCTGACTTTATAGTTAAGAAGAAAGACGGTAATTATCTGCTTGTAGAAACAAAAGGCCGTGAAGATTTGGATGTGCCTTTGAAGGCGATGGCTGCTGTCTCATGGTGCAAGGCCGCGTCTTCTAAAACAGGCAAATGGGAGTATCTCTATGTGCCGCAGGCTGTATTCAGCGGGTTTTCTTCTAACAAGACAGAAGATTTAGTAAGGACATGTGCGCCATCACTCGCTGAATTGTTGACCGAAAAAGTAAAACCTCAACTGGCATTGCCATTAGGAGAATATGTCGCAGGCAAGATAACGGGGATAGAAGAATTTGTCAGCGCAATTCAACTTGAAAAATTACCTTCAAGATACAAGAAAGCCATTGAACAGGCTGTGGCATTATTCCAATTTTTTGAGAAGAAAGAGGAAGTCTCATTCGCACCTGTATTTACTTCACTTTTAGGCCCGCTTGATGAATCGGCAAAGGGACTGATTTCTGACTTGCTGCTGCCTTTAATGCCAGGTGCGCCTACAGAGCAGAAAGATTTTTTTGAGCCGTATTATGCGACATTAAAAAAGGGTGATATTGATTGGTTAAAAAAGTATGCTAATAACCTAAGAAGAACTCTTATTTTCAAGAATGGATTATGGCCTTCTGGTCTTTTATTGTTTTGTCTCGAATATAGTAGAACAAGCAAATACAATGTCAGCGGGGTTTTTGATGCAATTAAACAAAGCTTTTCAAAATTCAATGAGACTGATTTATACGATACTGTAAAAGCAATGACTGATTTCAGGAATACGTATGTTGCTCATCAGGATAAGGAATTAACAGATATTAAGACCGCAAAAGAGGGTTTAGTTCATTGGGTGCAGGGTCTGCATAAAGTTTATTTTGCGCATCATTGATATTATATTTTTAGAAGTTATCGAATGATAATCTATCAAAAAAATGAATAAATATAAATTGATTGATACCCATTGTCACCTTGAGATGTCTGAATTTGACGAGGACAGGGATAAAGTTATCCAAAGGGCAAGGGACGCAGGGATAGAAGCTGTTATTACGGTTGGCTCTGATATGAAAGGCTGCCAGGGCGCAGTATCACTTGCAGCAAAATACGATTTTGTTTATGCTGCTGTCGGCATACATCCTCATGATGCAAAGGATTGGACAGAGGAAATATATAAGCAAATAAGAACATGGGCATCCTCCCCCCATCCCCCCCTTAGCAAGAGGGGGCAGAGGGGGGGTAAGGTTGTTGCAATCGGCGAGACCGGACTGGATTATCATTATGATAACTCACCCCGTGATATTCAGAAAGAGGTTTTTAAAAAACATCTGCTGCTTGCAAAAGAACTGGACCTGCCGGTAATCATACACAGCCGGGAGGCAAAAAAAGATACACTTGAAATACTCGCAGATTCCTGGATAAACAGGGGAGTTCTTCACTGCTTCTCAGGAGATATAGACATGGCGGAGAAGGCGATGGAACTGGGGCTTTACATATCCATAGCGGGGACGGTCACATTTAAGAATGCAGAGAAGCTGCGGGGCGTCGTAAAGGCAATCCCTGACGATTATATCCTTATAGAAACAGACGCTCCATATCTCACGCCTGAGCCTTTGAGGGGAAAAAGAAACGAGCCTGCATTTATAGTGAATACAGCCCAAAAAATAGCAGAGCTCAGAGATGTGAGCTTTGAAGACATTGCGAGAATTACTGCGCTTAATGCAAAAAGACTTTTTAAGATAGGCGAGGTCTCACAGAAAGGGGAGATAGCTTATAAGATACGGGACAGCCTTTATCTCAATATAACGAACAGATGCACAAACAAGTGCGCATTCTGTGTCCGCTTTCAAGGCGACTATGTGAAGGGGCATAACCTCAGGCTTTCGGATGAGCCGACAGAAGAAGAAATTAAAACGGCAATAGGAGACCCGGTTCAGTATAAAGAGATTGTTTTCTGCGGCTATGGCGAGCCGTTTCTTAGATTGGACATAGTTAAAAGCCTTTCCCGCTGGATAAAGGAAAGAGGCGGCAGGGTCAGGATTAATACAAACGGGCACGGCAGCATTATAAACCGGCGGGATATACTTCCCGAGTTAAAGGGGCTTGTTGACAGCATTTCTGTAAGCCTTGACGCCCAGGATGAAGAAACGTATAACAAAATTTGCGCGCCTGCTTTTAAGAATGCATTCCATGAGGTACTATCATTTATAAAGGAGGCAAGGCAGTATATTCCCGAGGTTCGGGCTACTGTTGTTGAAATGGAAGGCGTTGATGTAGAGAAGTGCAGGAAGATAGCGGATGAATTAGGCGTCAAGCTCAGGGTAAGGAAGCTGGATGTCGTCGGTTAAACAAGTTCTTGATAAGTTTTACAGGGAATACGATTTTAAGGCAAGAATACTCCATGACCCCATAGAATTTCCCCACAGATACAAAAGGCGCGAGGACATAGAAATTGCGGGCTTTATAGCTTCATGTTTTGCCTACGGAAAAGTTGGTTTATTCAAGCCTGTAATAGAAAAAATCCTCTCGGCAATGCGCGGCAGTCCATACAATTTTCTCATGGAGTTTAAAGCAAAAAAAGACGGCGGGCTGTTCTCAGGAATAAAGTACAGGTTTAACGAGAATAAGGACGTTATCTGCCTTCTTCATATAATCAGTCATCTGCTGAGAAGGCATAAATCCATAGAGAATGTTTTTAAAAGTTTTTATAAAAAAACCGATTCTGATACAGGCCAGGCCCTGACTGGCTTTATAGATTGCGCCCTTAAGACAGACTCATCCGATATTTACGGAAAGAATTTAAAACCAAGCGGCTTGCTCCAGTTTTTTCCTTCACCTTCAAAAGGCAGCGCATGCAAGAGGATGAACCTTTTTCTGAGGTGGATGATAAGGGATAAAGACATAGATTTCGGCGTCTGGAAGGGCCTACCCGAAAACAAGCTCATCATACCTCTGGACACTCACATAGCGAGGATTTCAAGATGTCTTGGTTTTACAAAGCGCAAATCTCAGGATTGGAAAATGGCTGTGGAGATAACAAACGCATTAAAGAAACTTGATTCCGAGGACCCGCTTAAATATGATTTTGCAATGTGCCATTACGGGATTTCAGGGCTATGCGGTTCCGGCAGGGAAGATAATAAATGTAAGGACTGCTTGCTGAAATAGCAGCCATAGTTGCTTTATTCTGTCTTGTCCAGTAACCCCCCTTCATCCCCCTTAAGCTAAGGGGGGACAGGGAGGGGTTATGGTGCAGTTCAGGCAGTAGAAATGACCTTGTTAATGACTTCAGCTTTTTTCTCAATTGCAGGAAGATATATTGTAAAGGCCGAGCCTTTGCCGGGCGCGCTGTCAACTTCAATAAAGCCGTTATGGTTTTTCACAACCCCATATGCCATTGGCAGTCCCATGCCCGTGCCTTTGCCCACTTCCTTTGTTGTGAAAAAAGGTTCAAAGATGCGCTTTTGGGTTTCTTCGTCCATGCCTGTGCCTGTGTCAAGGACCTTTATGGCAGCATACTTTCCTTCTTTCATATATCTGCGAGGTTTTGTTTCTTTCGTTATCTCGGTATTGAATGTTTCAATGCTCAGGATTCCTCCTTCAGGCATTGCGTCTCTTGAATTGAGGCACAGATTCAGGATCACATGTTCAATCTGGCTCTTGTCGCCCTCTATTGTCCAGAGGTCAGGCGCAAGGGTCATCTCCGTTTTTATTTTTCTGTCAAAGGTTCTTGCCGTGATTGCCGTGACATTTTCCGCAATATCGTTCAGATTTAACGGTTCAATAATATATTTTCCCTTTCTCGCAAAACCGAGGAGCTTCTTTGTCAAATCTGCCGCCCTTTCCGCGGAATGCTCTATAACGGAAAGCGGCTCATACATAGGGTCATCCGCCGGAACCTTCATCTTAAGATATGCCGCATAGCCGAGGATGCCCTGAAGCATGTTGTTAAAGTCATGGGCGACGCCGCCTGCAAGGGTTCCTATCGCCTCAAGTTTCTGTCCATGGAAAAGCTGCTCTCTTAATGCTTCTTTTTCTTTCTCTTCGTTCAATCTTTCAAATTCTGCCGCAACCATCTGTCCTATAGCCTGTAAGACCTTTATGTCCGACTCTGAAAATTCTTTTTGTTTGCCGAAGGCATTCACGAGCCCCACCACATCATTCTTTCTATTAAACACAGCAATGCCTATGTAAGAGTCAGCCTTTATTGATGACAGGATGTCCGCATTGGGGAACTGTTTATAAGCATCTCTTTCAATAACGACCATATGCTTCTTAGTCACAACGCCCTCACAGGGTGTGCCTTCCAGTGGCATCTTCAGGTCTTTCTTAAGTTCTCCATTTAGATACAATGATACAACCTCTGCGGCCTCTCCATCAGGGCTGACCCTTGCTATTAGGGAATTCAGGCCGAACAT
>MNVK01000065.1 GCA_001871685.1 Nitrospirae bacterium CG1_02_44_142 | reverse complement strand
CTCACACGCTTCCTGGTCATCTGTATAAGCCCCAGTTCTGATATATGCAGGATTGTGTTTTTTGCCCTGTCTTTTTTCATCGCCTCAACAAATGCATTAAAGACCTTTTCTCTGTTCTCAGGTTTTTCCATATCAATGAAATCAACTACTATTATCCCGCCGAGATTCCTCAGCCTTATCTGGTATGCTATCTCCTTTACCGCCTCAAGATTTGTCTTTAATATTGTGTCTTCCAAATCGTCCTTGCCGACAAACTTCCCTGTATTGACGTCTATTACAGTCATCGCCTCCATCTGGTCAATAACGATATACCCGCCTGACTTCAGCCAGACCCTTCTGCCAAGCGCCCTTGAGATATCAATCTCTACACCGAAGGCATCCAATATCGGCTCCGGTCCTTCATAAAAAACTATCTTATCAAGGAGTTTCGGGAAATATGTCTTAACAAATTCCTTTATCTTTTCATACTCCTCGGCAGAGTCAATAACAAGCCTTTCAACATTATGCGTAAGCAGGTCTCTGACGCTCCTGAACACAAGGTCCAGGTCGCTGTAAAGCAGCGAAGGCGCTGCTGCCTTTTCTTTTTTCCTCTGTATGTTTTCCCACAGCAGAATAAGAAAATCCAAATCCTTTTTCAGTTCTTCTTCACTGCATCTTTCGCTGGCAGTTCTGATTATAAGCCCGTAACCTTTAGGCTTTATTGTTTCTGCGATTGCCTTTAACCGCATCCTCTCCTGCTCATCGGCAATTCTCCTTGAAATACCTACATGCTCAACATTCGGCATAAGCACCAGATAGCGGCCGGGCAGCGTGATGTATGACGTCACGCGCGCGCCTTTGCTGCCGATAGGGTCTTTTGAGACATGGACAATAATTTCCTGCCCGGGCTGAAGAAGCTCTTCTATGGAAAGATCCGACCTGCCTTTGTGAGAGACAAACTCAACGGAATCGCCTTTTTCTTCTTCTTCAAGAAAAGGCGCATATTCTTCAATGTCAGTCCTTATGTCGGCAACATAAAGAAATGCCGCCCTTTCAAGCCCGATATCAATAAAGGCGGACTGCATTCCTGGAAGTATCTTTACAACCTTTCCCTTGTAGATATTGCCGACCAGGCTTGCATCACGCTTTCTTTCAACATAGAATTCAATCACCTGCCCGCCTTCAAGGAGAGCCACCCTTATTTCTTCGTGTGTTGCATTAATCAGGATTTCGCTAACCATATTTAATTCCTTTCCAGAGGCAGCGACCATTCGCCCTTCCAGCCGTACATCGCAGCCCTTGTTATATCAAGTTCTTTATATGATACACCGAATATCTCAGGGAGTATCTCGCTGAGCTTTGGTTTTTTATCCTTTGCGTCAACAAGCGTCAATCTGACTGTTTCTCTATCAAGCGCCTTGATGTCTTCAATATTATTGTTATTCTGATTCTTTTGCTTGTCATTGCGCGCCGAAAGCAAAGCAATCTCGTCTTGGGATTGTTTCAGGACTCTGTCCTTCGCAATGACACTTATTAACGCCGGGTACTTGCACTTTATCTCGTATTCGTACCGCGATATGAAACTGCTCAGGGACGGCTCTTTGTCAGGAATGGAGGCTGCGTCATTTATTTTTAAGCCTTCCGGCAGAACAGAATTCATCCCCAGTATAAAATAGTCTATATCAAACGGAGGTGTTATCTCCATATCAAAGTATTCTCTGAGGCCTGCTATGCCCACGCCGAGGGCAGGCCCGAAAGACACTTTCGGCGATGGATGAAATCCCTGCGAATACCTCATTGGTATCTCTGCCCTCCTCATTGAGCGGAATATCGCTGTAACAAGTTCAAGATGGGAGAGGTATTTCAAAACACCTGCCTTTGAGAATTCAACACGGATTTTGACGCCGGATGCATGATGCATGATGCACGATGCATGATACCCCCCTTTAATTCCCCCCTTAGTAAGGGGGGATAGAGAGGGGTTGCATTCTTCATCCTGTATCCTGCATCCTGTATCCTGTATCTGTTCTTTACACTTCAGCCCGCACACATGGCAAACCTTTCTGCAGTCAGATGTCTTTTCTCCAGAAATTGCCCTCTGATATTCCTTGCAGAGGAAGTCTTTGCTTACCCCTGTATCAATAATATCCCACGGCAGCCTTTCATCTGTCCCGTAAGTCTTTTCCGCATATGCCGCTGCATTTATGCCCGTCTCTTCCATTGCCTGAGCCCATTTCTGAAAATCAAATGTCTCTCCCCAGGCGTCAAGCCTGCATCCCAGAGACCATGCCTTCTCTATTAAAGGAGCAAGCCTCTCATCTCCCCTCGCAAAAACCGCCTCCAGAAAACTCATATCTTCCCTGTGCCCCTTAAACTCAAATCTCTTTTTCCTGAATATCTCTTTCAGATATTTCATCTTTCTCTTTATGCCCTCAATGTTCTCCTGTCCATGCCACTGAAACGGCGTATGGGATTTTGGGACAAATGGAGAGACGCCCACATTTATTTTTACATGCCTTCCTGTGTGCGCTTTTGCGATTCTTAAAGCCTTCATTATCATCTCAGGTATCGCCTGTATATCCGCATCGGTCTCGGTCGGAAGCCCTACCATATAATACAGCTTGAGATTCTGCCAGCCTTCTTCAAAGAGTGCATTAAGGCTTCTCTCATAATCTTCCTCCGTGAAATCTTTGTTTATGACATTACGCAGCCTTTCAGTCGCAGCCTCAGGAGCTATTGTAAAGCCTGTTTTCCTAACGCTCTTTATCTCCTTCAAGACATCCTGATTCACAGCGGCAACCCTGATGGATGGAAGTGACAGGGAGATTTTTTTATCTGAAAATCTCAGGTTGAATTCCTTAATCAAAGGCAAAAGGCATGAGTAATCTCCTGCGCTCAGGGATGTGAAGGAGACATCTTCGTATCCCGTATTCCTGAGAGAATTCCCTGCAATTTTCAGGATATTTTCAGGGCTTCTTTCACGAAGCGGCCTGTAAATCATCCCTGCCTGACAGAACCTGCATCCCATTGTGCAGCCGCGCGATACCTCTACATTCACCCTGTCATGGACAATGGCTGTGTATGGGACAATCGGAGCCTCCGGATATGGGGATGAATCCAATGAGTCTATATAACGGCGTTTGACTACAAATCCCCCCGTCCCCCCTTTGCTAAAGGGGGGCGGAGGGGGATTATGAATCGAGGGAACAAATATTCCTTCAATATCCGAAAGGGCTTTTAAGGCAGATTCCCTTTTCCCGTCTCCTTCTTTTTTCCATCTCCTGTATGTCTCTAAAATTTCTATCACCGCTTCTTCGCCGTCACCTATTAAAAATGCATCTATGAAAGGAGACATTGGAAGGGGATTGACTGTGCAGGGGCCTCCTGCGATTATCAGCGGCAGGTCTTTTGCCCCTTTTGCCCGTTCTTCGCTCTTTATCGGGATTCCTCCGAGATAAAGCATATTAAGGACAGTTGTGTATGAAAGTTCATACTGAAGACTGAATCCGACAATATCAAAATCCCTGAGCGGCCTGCCTGTTTCAAGGGAAGAAAGGGGAATTCCCTTATTCCTCATCTCCTCTTCCAGATCAAGCCATGGATGGAAGGCCCTTTCAGCGGAGGCGTATGGAAGGTCATTGATTATCTTATAGAGGATTCTCAGCCCGAGGTGCGACATCCCGATGTCATATATGTCAGGAAAGGCCAGGGCGACCCTAATCTCCGCCTCTTTTCTGAGAGAGTTTATCTCGTTATCTATGTATCTGCTGGGTCTTTGAAAGAGTGATAAATTCACATGTTAGGATAACATAAACGGGTGATAGCATATTGACAAAATATTATCATATTTCCATGATATAAATGGAGGTTCGTAATGTCATCAACCGATGCATCTAACAGAAGGCTTATTAAAGAAATTCCGAAAGCACGAGAGCAAAAGGTCAGATGGGCAATGTCTGTCATGCCAGGAGAACACGCAAAGGACTCTTTAGAAAACATAATCGGCATCGCCAAATCAGGCATCAAGAACAGCTCCGCAAAGCATAACCGCTATCTGTACGGCAGCAGAAGCCCTGTAAAGATTAAAGGGAAAGCTGTTTCAGAGATAGTTCTTGAAGACAGAAGATGATTATCTATCACTAACTCTAAGCTCAACCGTGCAGCGGGAAAAGAGGGGGTTAAGGTTTTGTAACAGCTTATAGAGGATTTTCAGTATTCGTAAATGGGTATACTTGCATAAGTTATTTTGTATGTGTATACTAAAGTTAGCGTATAAGTTTATGCAAAAGAATTTAGAAAAAATCTTGAATAGTTATGATTCCTCTGTTATTGAAACTGCTCTCGTGCAGCTATTTGTCGAGGCAAATGATATTTCAGTAAAAAAGAATGAGTTTATTAAACAATTACTGCACGATAAAAGCGAAAAGGTTTTAACCGCTAAAAAATTACTAACAGACAAAGTTGAGACAAAAAACATAATTGACTTTGTAAATATTTTTGAGCTATTAGTACCCGGTGATGATAAAAAAATTAACGGGGCTTTCTTTACCCCGGCTACAATTACTGACTTTATTGTTTCTCAAACAATTACTTCAGCATCTCAAAAGATTTGCGACCCAAGTTGTGGGTGTGGGGCTTTCCTAATTGCCGCAACTACTTATATTTCAGTAAAATTCAAAAAAGATATTATTGATGTCATTGAAAACAATATTTATGGCGTTGATATTGCCGATTACAGTATTCGTAGAGCGAAAGTTCTGCTTTCTCTACTCGCTCTTAAAAATGGAACTGATAAAAAAGATATTAAATTTAATCTCAAAACAGCTGATAGTTTAATTACGGATTGGAGAAAGCTTTTTCCCAAAACAGAAAAGGGGGTTGATGTCGTGATTGGCAATCCGCCATATGTTAAGTTTCAAGATCTCAACAAAGAATTAAGAGAAAAGTTATATAAAGACTGGCGAACGCTAAAAACTGGCAATTACAACCTTTATTTTGCTTTTTTTGAATTGGGCGTTGCTATAATGAAAACTGATGGTGTGTTGGGATATATCACACCAAACAACTACTTTACTTCTTTGGCGGGCGTCCCATTGCGGGAATATTTAGAAACCAATAGGTTGATAGAAAAAATAATTGATTTTAATCATCTCAAACTTTTTGAGGCACAAACTTATACTTGTATAACTTTTCTAAAAAAGAACAACAGGGATTTTTTCTATTACGAAAGAGTTGATAATTATGAAGTCTTGAGTCATCTAAAAGAGCTTCATTATTCAAAAATTAATTTTGTAGATCTTAACAATAGAAAATGGAGGCTTTTACGCGGCTCTGATCAAGAAAATATCAAAAAAATAGAGGGTGTAGGGAAAAAGCTTGGTGATATTGTAGATATTCGTGTCGGCATAGCAACCTGTAAGGACTCTGTCTACTTTGTAGACGGACTTACTCTCGCGGGAAACTACTATTCCAAACCGTATCAGGGTAGAAATTATCAAATAGAAAAAGAAATTACTCAACCAATTGCAAAAATATCTGACTTCCAGGTCCAAACCGATTTAGACAAAAACAGCCGTAGAATTATTTTTCCTTATCAAAAAAAGGGTGGGAAGGTTGAAATAATCAAGGCAAATGAGCTAAAAAATATTTACCCTCGTTGTTATGAATATTTTTTAGCCGCGAAAGCAGAGTTAGCTACAAGAGATAAGGGTGGTATTGAGTATCCCGAATGGTATGCGTATGCAAGAACCCAGGGACTAAACTTTTCTGGCAAAAAGCTGCTGACACCCACATTTAGTTCCGAACCAAGATTTTTATTAGAACAAGACGAAAACGCCCTTTTTTGCAATGGATATGCAATTTACTCAATTGATGAGTCAAATCTATTTTCCAAAGTAGAACAGCAACTTAATCTTGATACGATTAGGAAAATTCTTAATTCATCCGTAATGGATTACTACATCAAGCGGACAAGTGTTTCTATTGAGGGTGGTTATCCGTGCTATCAAAAAAACTTTATTGAGTTGCTTGGCATTCCTAATTTCACTCCCGATGAGTTAGGTTTCTTAGATCAAGTAGAGGACAGAAAACGAATTGATAATTTTTTGGTAGAAAAATACGGTATAAAAATCTAGAGGATGACTCCACTACCAAATCTTTCCGTGTAGACAGCAAGTAGGTCCTCGGCAAAATTTTCAATAGTCAAATTTTCTAAACTGACATCTGTATTTTCCGGAACCAAGCCATCTCTTTTTAGATCTTCAATTGATCCGTAAAGTTTTGGTATTTTCTGTCTAAAATCCGCAATTAAAAGACAGACTCTCTCGTATTTATATGCATCTTTGTTAGTTGCACGCCTACCATTGATAGCTTGAAACATTCTAATATAATCCTCAACTTTTGAAGCTGATTTGAAAACAACTCTATTTTGTAGCATTTTCTTATCGTCATATTCATGCGTTGGGATTAAATAAACCTCGCCGAGGCATTGTTTTGGATAACTCAAATGCAAATTTAATGCCTCAGCAAAAGTTCTTTCATAAAGAGTGTCTATATTTTTACTCAAACTACTTAATTGACTTCGGATATTAACACTAAGAACTTTCCCCACTTCTCGTGATGTGGTATTAGTTAATGCGACCAGTTGTTCTGTTGGAATAATTGCAACATCTTGATTTTTCGATTTCAAAAACCCCTTAATTTTAATTTCAGGGCTTGAGTTCCCGATTGAAGGATAAATCATTCGGGCAGGAACTCCGCATCTTTCGAATTCCTTTTTTATGAATTCATGAATTAAGTTAATAATTCTCTGTGAACGAATTAACGCTTCTTTAGCCTTATTACCATTCGCATATCTATTACCATTAAATCGCGCTGTGGTTATGGCGGTATCAAAATCTACTTTTATATTTTTAAGTATTTTTAGGATATTCATAGTCGCTAAATATCCCGAAATATTTCGGATAACTTTATATTCAAAGCACCGGCAATTTTTTGAATATTTTCCAGCGTGATATTCTTTTCTGCTCTTTCGATCATGCCGATATATGTCCGGTGTACTCCGGCTTTTGCTGCGAGTTGCTCTTGAGAAAGGCTTCTTTTCAGCCTCTCTTCCCTAACTCTGTCTCCAAATTTTCTTAATGTTTTGCTTACCATATTATTGAAACTGATACTCGTAGTATATTGCTTTGCTATTTATAGTGCTACATACTATAATTAGCACTATGATGAATGACTTGGGGAGTTCCTTGAGAAATTAAACACGGGACAGCGACCGTTAAAAAATAATCAAATCTGCCCGTCTTGATTGAACCCCCAATTTTAAAAAGATTAAATCCGGAAGATTTACGGCCTCCTTTTGATTGCGACGACGATTTAAATGAATTTTTTACGAAAGATTCTATTATTTCAGACAGAGAACTTTTATCTGTTACATATGTTTTTGAACAAAACAATAAAACCATAGCCTTCTTTAGCGTCTCTAATGATTCCATCAAGAAAGAAAATGTTCCACCATCAAAACTCAAAAAACTTGTCAAGCCACTCCCTCACGAAAAACGCTATTCAAGTCTTCCTGCCGTCAAAGTAGGCAGATTTGCAATCTGTAACATCATGCAAAGACACGGTCTTGGCACTGCCCTGTTGGACTTTATAAAGGTCTGGTTTACGCAAGGCAATAAAACAGGCTGCCGCTTCATTATCGTTGATGCTTATAATAAACCTCTTATTATTCAGTTCTACCAAAGGAATGGCTTTCAGTTTCTTATCGAAGAAGATTCTTCTGATGAAACGCGGTTGATGTTTTTTGATCTCATCACCTTCAAAAAATAAATATAGTTTTGCCAATAAACCATCTATCTGTCCGCATTTCACTTTCCATAACCCTTAACTCCCGCTCTAACAGATACACGCCCCTCGTAATGTATAATAATCATATGTTCATAGCAGGGCTGACAGGCAATTACGGCATGGGGAAAAGCGCTGTGCTTCAGATGTTCAGAGAGCTGGGCGCAGTTACGATTGACGCCGACTGGGTTGTGCAGCAGCTTCTAAGTGAAAAACAAGTCCTCAAAAAAATAAAAACGCTTTTGGGCGCAGGGGTATTTGATAAAAAAGGCGCTCCTGACAAGAGTAAAATCGCGCAAAGGATTTTCAGGAACAAATCACTGCGGCTTAAGCTTGAATGCCTTCTTCATCCATTAGTTTTTGAAAGGATTGACGATTTCTTTAGAAAAACTAAGAACGGAAGCAAGGTGTTCATCGTAGAAGCGCCTTTGATATTTGAGAGGGGATATGAAGGAAGATTTGATAAGATGATTACTGTATTTACAAAAGAAACAACTGCCATTAACAGGCTGTCCCTGCACGGCATCCCGCCGAAAGAAGTAATTGAAAGGCTTAAATGCCAGCTTCCGATAAAGGAAAAGATTAAGAGGTCTGATTATAAGATAGATAACAGCGGGCTTCCTGAGAAGACAAAAAAGCAGGTTGAGGCTGTCTACAGAGAACTCCTAAAAGAGGCGAAAATCAAAAATCTTATTCTTGAAGGCAGGGTTGACAGGGCTGCAAAAATCCTCGGAAAGCCTTTTTCAATAGAAGGGACAGTCATTAAAGGCGCAGGCAGAGGGGAAAAACTCCTTCATACGCCGACTGCAAACATTTCATTTAAAGGTTATTCTCCCAAAGAGGGCGTTTATGCGGTTAGGGTCTCCTATTCACCCATTCACCGATTCACCCATTCACCCCTTTACGATGGCGTTGCCAACATCGGTAAGAACCCGACCTTTGGCGCATCTGAATTAAGCCTTGAGGTTCATATCTTTAATTTCTCAGGGAATCTTCTCGGCAAAAAAATCAAGGTGCATTTCATAAAACACATCCGTGATGAAAAGGAATTTCCGAATGCAAAGGCGCTTGAAGCGCAGATTAAAAGAGATATAAAAAAAGCAAAGGAAATTTTGGGATGAAAAAACCTGAATTGCTTGCGCCGGCCGGAGATTTTGAGAAACTCAGAACAGCCATTCACTATGGAGCTGATGCTGTTTATCTTGGCGATTCAAGGTTCAGCCTCAGAGGCAAGGCAGGGAATTTTGAACCTGAAGAATTGAAAGAAGCAATAAACTATGCACACACCAGAAATAAAAAAGCTTATGTAACGGCAAACATCTTCCCTCATAATGCGGACTTAAAAGAGATGGAAGAATACATAGAGTTTCTTAAAGATGCAATGCCTGACGCAGTGATAGTCTCGGACCCCGGTTTTTTCATGATGTTTAAAAAAAGCGCTCCTGAGATTGCAATCCATGTAAGCACACAGGCGAATATCACAAACAGCGAAGCGGCAAGATTCTGGGAATCTCTCGGCGCAAAGAGGCTGGTGCTTTCAAGAGAACTCACGATAGATGAGATTAAGGGGATTCGCTATAAGACAGCTATTGAACTGGAGGTCTTTGTTCACGGCTCTATCTGTATTTCTTATTCCGGAAGATGTTATATAAGCAGTTTTCTTACATCAAGGAGCGCAAACAGGGGCGAATGCACGAATTCATGCAGGTGGAACTATACCCTCATGGAAGAAAAACGGCAGGGAGAACATTTTCCGGTATTTGAGGATGATAGGGGGACTTATATCATGAGTTCAAAAGACCTCTGCATGATTGAGCATCTGCACCTTCTGAAAGATGCGGGGATAGACAGTTTCAAGATTGAAGGAAGGATGAAGGGGATAAATTATGTTGCAGGTGTTGTGAAGACTTACAGGGAGGCGGTAGATTCCCTCGGAAATGGGGAATGCGCTATAAATCCAAGATGGCTCAGGGAGCTTTCAATGTTCTCAAGCAGGGGATACACAACAGGAATGTTCTTCGGCAAACAGCCAGACACTGATTATAATTTTGACGGCGAATCATACAGAATGAGCCATGAGCTTGTCGGGATTATCCTTGAGATTAAAGACGGCATTGCAAAGGTTGCGCTGAGAAACAGGCTTGATATGGGAGACGCCGTAGAATATCTTTCGCCGGGATTTGAAGAAAAATTGTTTGAGCTTGAATTAATGAAAGATGCTGACGGCATGGATATTACAACTGCGAGAAATGAGAATACTATTTTTATGCCTGTTCCTGCCGGAGTAAGGGAAGGAGATTTGATAAGAAGAAATCTGTTATCATAACCCCATGGGCGAACAGCAGATATTCCAGCCGCTGACAAGAGAAGACAAGCTAACGGTTGTGATTTACAGGCTCGGCATTGTTCTGTCAGCGGTATTCATCTCTCTTGCTGCATACCTGATGCTCAACTTTTTAAAAAGTACCCCCATCCCCCTTTTACTAAAGGGGGGCGAGAGGGGATTAATCAGCCTCAAATTCAACATCTTGCTTGTCTCTCTTTACATATCCGTCGGCTTGAGCGTGTTTTTTATACACCTTTATATCGGCAAATTCAAAAAAACCCTTATAAAAATTTATATCCTTTCTATTGCTTCGCTGGCAATTCTTTTTGTCGCAGGAAAAGGAGATGCAATAAGCATTGTCGCGCATAAAAATTACGGGGCGCTTCTGCTTATCCCGCTGTCGCTCTGCCTCGGCTTTATCGCTGCAAAAGAGGCGTTCTGCTTTAAGTTGATAGAAGGTTATCTGCTTGCAATGGTAATGCCTTTATATCTTCTGCTTTTCTCTGTACGGATGATTAGTTTTGAAGGAGCGGCCTACGGCCTTCTTCTCATAGCATTCATGCTTCTATTCTTCACATTCAGAAAAGTCTTCATGCCGATTCATTATGACATCGGCGATAAGTCGGCTTATACGTAACCCTCACGCATCAATCGCAACGCTTACCTTTAAATCCTTATAACCTTCAGACATTTTCAAAAACTCCCTTGCAGCGGATTGAAGTTTCTTTTTTGATGCAGTTTTAATGAGGAGAGCATATTCCTTCTGCCCTTTTTTGGTCAATGAAAGCGAGGGGCCGAGGATTTCAATGCCTTCATTGCCGTCACAGATTTTTTTAACGGCGCCTTTCACTTTATTGTCATCATAGTCTTTGCCGTTAAATGTAACGACAGCGAGCTTTGAAAACGGTGGATAGAGCATCTCTTTTCTCTTTTCTAATTCTTCATCGCAGAAGGAAGCATAGTCGTAGTTTTTAAGATGCCTGAAGATATAGTTCTGCGGCATCCTTGTCTGAATGAAAAGCGAACCGCCGGGTTTTATCTTGTCGGTAATGCCGTACATCTCATGGAAGGTCCTTTCAGCAGAGCGGAAGTCTGGCTGATTCAGGTAGCTGTCAGCATTCAGCACTGCCGCCATCCCTAATTTTTCTGAACTGTGCAGCCTTTTTGTAAGAAGCTTTGTCCCAAGGATTAAGGGTTTGCCTTCTGTTATATCAGAAAGGTCTTCAGGAATGCGTTTTCTCTTAAGCATGTTGCTGTCAATTCTCAGCGGCTCAATATCAAATATCTTTTTAATATTTTCTTCCACCCGTTCTATGCCGGAGCCTGCCGGTTCAAGAGAAAAGCTCCCGCATCTTCTGCACTTCTCGGGAGAAGCGGATGTAGTCCCGCAGTAGTGGCATCTCAAAGATTTATCACCCTTATAGAACATAAGCGGAATGCTGCACTTGCCGCATGTCTCGGTGCTGCCGCATTCCTTGCATGTGAGCATGGAATAGCCTTTCCTGTTTATCACAAACATTATTTTCTCGTTCTTCCTGATAGAAGACAGCGCTTCATTTATAACTGTCTTTGAAAGATTAGGGGCCGGCTGGCGTTCATTCCTCATGTTAAGTATTCTTATCTTCGGGCGCTGGGGATATAAGTCAGGCCTGATAAGCGTGTATTTATTCCGCTTTGAATTATAAACGGATTCTATTGAAGGACAGACGGATGATAATACAACCGCCGCTTTTTCAAGATACCCTCTCATAACGGCAATATCCCTTGCGTTGAATCTCAGCCCTTCTTCTGTCCTGTATGAACTGCTGTGCTCCTGCATAACCGAAATAAGAGATACATTTTTTAAAGGCGCAAATACTGCCATCCTTGTGCCAAGCACTACATTGCACTGTCCTGAAATGATTTTTTCCATAGCCTCTGAGCGCTGCCCCTTGCTTAACCCGCTGTGCAATACGCATAACCTCTCTCCTGCTGTTCCTTTGATAAAAGGAAGAACATGGCTTATGTGTACGATTTCAGGCACGAGGATTATAGCGCTTTTCCCCTGCGGCAGAATTTTTGCAACCATTGCGCTTTCGTATAAAGGACTTGGGGCATGAACGAGAAAGGTTTTATATTCTCTTTTAGAAGTAGCCGTATTGATTTTTGAAAGTGTATTCTCATCAAAAAATCCCCCCATCCCCCCTTTACTAAAGGGGGGTGAAGGGGGATTAGCAGACTTTCTTGCTTTTACTTTTTTGAATGTCTCCTGCGGCAGCATGTTCTTAAGGACAAGTCCTTTATTTGCGATGATGTAATAATCAGCCATCCAGTTAAGGAGTTTCAGTAAGGGCGGTTCAAGCAGAGGCGATTCGCCGTGAATGTCGCTGATGTTTTTTATGTTGTCGGATATGGGGGCTGAGGATTTACTCTCCTCGGCGAGTCGCCCGGGGCGACCGAAAATAATTCCTTTTGTTATCTGTTTTTTCAAAGGCGCTGAAACGAGCATTCCGGGATGTGCTTTATCAATCAGATGCTCAGGGCATTTATATGTCAGAGGGCCCAGATTAATCGGGAAAAGAACATCGACAAATTCCATGATGGATTTTAGCACAGAAGAGACTCAGCTTTTTCATTTAAATTTTTCCCCAAATCATTTATAATTATCCAAGCGCATGACAGCGATTATTATTATCCCTGCCCGTTACGAGTCAACCCGTTTTCCGGGAAAGCCCCTTGCACCCCTAAATGGCAAACCTCTGATTCAGCACGTTTACGAAAATTCAAGAAAATCCAGACTCGTCCAAGAGGTCATGGTTGCCACTGACAGCGAGAAGATATTTAAAATCGTACTTGAATTCGGCGGCAAGGCTGTAATGACTTCAAAGGAACATGCGTCAGGCACAGACAGGATAGCAGAGGCCGCCGCTTCTCTGGATTATGATATAATTGTCAATGTTCAGGGAGATGAACCTCTCATCAGGAGTGAGATGATAGACGACGTTATCAGGCTGCTTGACGACAAAAGGGCGGCAATGGGAACCCTGATAAAAAAAATAGAAGACCCTGAAGAAATATTTAACCCCAATGTTGTTAAGTCTGTTTTTGATAAAGAAGGCTTTGCCATGTATTTTTCAAGGGCGCCGATTCCGTTTGACAGAGACCAGTGGAAAGATATAAGGGGGATTGGGGATTGGGGATTGGGGATTGGCAAAAGCAGTAAAACTAATAACCAACCCCTAACACCTAACCCCTGCTTTAAGCATCTCGGCATTTACAGTTACAGGCGCGATGCGCTTTTAAATCTTGCAAAAATGGAACCCGTGGAATTAGAGAAAACAGAGAAACTTGAACAGCTTCGGGCGCTCGTGAATGGATTTCGCATAAAGGTAAAAGAAACGACTTACGAGACTGTGGGTATTGATACCCCGCAGGACTTAGAGAGGGTGAAGAAATGGCTAAGTTTATCTTCGTAACAGGCGGAGTTGTATCGTCATTGGGAAAAGGCATTGCTGCCGCTGCAACAGGCGCCCTTCTTGAGGCGCGGGGGCTGAAAGTCACAATCCAGAAACTGGACCCTTACATCAATGTGGACCCCGGCACGCTGAGCCCGTTTCAGCACGGCGAGGTCTTCGTAACAGATGACGGCGCGGAAACAGACCTGGACCTCGGGCATTATGAGAGATTCACGCATATAAGAACCTCTCAGGCAAATAATTATACGACGGGAAAGATTTATTACAATGTCATAACAAAAGAAAGGCGCGGTGATTATCTCGGCGACACGGTTCAGGTTGTGCCTCATCTCACCGATGAGATAAAGCGCGCCATAAAATCAGTAAGCGATAATAATGATGTGGTTATAGTTGAGATAGGCGGCACAATCGGCGATATTGAGAGCCTCCCGTTTTTAGAGGCAATAAGGCAGATGCGCTATGACGTAGGAAGGGAAAACGTTCTTTATATGCACCTTACGCTGATTCCTTATATAAAGACAGCCGGAGAGCTTAAGACAAAACCCACACAGCACAGCGTAAGGGAGCTGCGCGCAATAGGTATCCAGCCTGACCTGCTCTTATGCAGAACTGACAATCCTATCACTCCTGAGGCAAAGAAAAAGATAGCGCTCCATTGTAACCTTGACGGCGACGCAGTCATCACGGCAATGGATGTGGATACCATATATGAGGTGCCCCTGGCGCTTAATGCAGAAGGGCTTGACCAGCAGATTATCAGCAAGCTGAAGCTCCCTGACAAAGAGGCTGACCTTACGCAGTGGAAAGACATAGTAAAAAAGTTAAAAGAGCCGAAACATGAGGTGAATATTGCGATAGTCGGCAAATACGTTGGGCTTAAGGATTCATATAAAAGCCTGACGGAAGCCCTTACCCACGGCGGAATTGCCAATGACGCAAGGGTAAATCTGCAGTGGATTGACTCCGAGGAAATAGAAGTCCACGGAGCAGATAAATATTTATCAGCAGCAGACGGCATCCTCGTGCCCGGAGGATTTGGTTACAGGGGCATTGAAGGCAAGATTGAGGCTGTAAAATATGCCCGTGAGAAAAAGATACCTTATTTCGGGATATGCCTTGGAATGCAGTGCGCTGTGATTGAGTATGCGCGGAATGTATGCGGGCTTAAGGCAAACAGCTCAGAGTTTGACTTGAATACAAAAGACCCTGTAATTTACCTCATGGAGAGATGGTTTGATTTCAGAAAAGGCAGGATAGAAGAAAGGACTGACGTCTCGGATAAAGGCGGAACAATGCGGCTTGGCGCATACCCTTGTGTGCTGGAAAGCAATACAAATGCATTCAAGGCTTACGGCCTAAAGAAAATCTCAGAAAGGCACAGGCACAGATATGAGTTTAATAATGCATATAAGGGGATTTTAACAAGGCATGGCATGAAGATAAGCGGAACAAGCCCTGACGGAGAACTTGTGGAGATTATTGAGGTGGAAGGCCATCCATGGTTTTTAGGCTGTCAGTTCCATCCTGAATTTAAGTCCAGGCCGACAGACCCTCACCCATTATTCAGAGAGTTTATAGCCGCTTCTTTAAAGGGGAAATCGGCTCTGTTTCAGTATGACGAGAGCGAAGTAGAGATGAAAAAAGATAAAGAGGGGAAACGCTCTTAACGGCAAACTATGACAAAAGAGGTGAATATAGCGGGTATAAAGTTTGGGGGGAATAATCCTCCCCTGATAATTGCGGGCCCATGTGTGCTTGAGAATGAGGATATAACATTTCAGACTGCTCAAAGGCTGAAGGATATATGCAGCAGCGTAGGGATGCCCTTTGTATTTAAATCCTCTTACGATAAGGCAAACAGGACCTCCATAAAATCTTTCAGGGGACCCGGGATTGAAAAAGGCTTAAGAATACTTTCAGACATAAAAAGCAGATTGAACATCCCCGTTATTTCCGATGTGCATTCTATTGCAGAAGTAAAACCTGCATCAGAGGTTCTTGACGCATTGCAGATTCCCGCATTCCTGTGCAGGCAGACGGATTTAATCATTGCCGCATCAAAGACGGGGAAACCGGTGAATATTAAAAAGGGGCAGTTCCTTGCGCCATGGGATGTAAAAAATATCATAGAGAAATTCACGTCAACAGGGAATCATAATTTATCCATCACAGAGAGGGGAGCATCTTTCGGATATAATAACCTTGTAGTTGATTTCAGGGCCTTTCCGATAATGCGCTCTTTTGGTTATCCTGTTATATTTGATGTAACGCACAGCCTCCAGCTTCCCGGCGGACAGGGCAGTTCGTCAGGAGGCCAAAGGGAATTTGCGGAACCCTTGGCAAAGGCAGCAGTTGCAGTAGGAGTTGACGGCTTATTCTTTGAGGTTCATCCGGAGCCTGAGAAGGCATTATGCGACGGGCCTAATATGATAAAGCTGGATGAGGTTGAGAAAATGCTCGGCATTTTGAAAGCGATTTATAAATTATTAAAATAAAAATGGAAAACATCATTGACATAGCAAAAAAGGTTTTAAAGATTGAGGCGGATGCTGTCTTTGCGCTCACGGAAAAACTTAACAGCAATTTTGAAAAGGCGGTTGAGCTGGTTTACAAGAGCAAGGGCAGGGTCATTGTAACAGGCATGGGCAAGTCCGGGCTTGTGGGGAAAAAGATTGCCGCAACACTTGCCTCAACCGGCACGCCTGCATTTTTTATGCATCCTGCCGAGGCCAGCCACGGAGATTTAGGAATGGTTACGTCTGAGGATATTATAATTGCCATCTCAAACAGCGGCGAGACAGAAGAGCTTGCTGGACTGATACCTTTTCTAAAGAGATTCAACGTAAGCCTTATAGCAATGACAGGCGGTTTGAACTCAACCCTTGCAAAATCCGCAGATGTGCATCTTGATGTATCTGTCAAAGAAGAGGCGTGCCCTCTCGGAATCGTGCCGACAGCATCAACAACAGCAGCGCTTGCAATGGGTGACGCCCTCGCAGTGGCCCTTTTGACAAAGAGAGGATTCAAAGAAGAAGATTTTGCGTTCTTCCATCCGGGCGGAAACCTCGGGAAAAAACTGTTTACAAAAGTCAAAGACCTCATGCACACAGGAGACGCCCTTCCTTTTGTATCTCCCGAAACTGCCGTTATAAAGGCTGTCATGGAAATATCGTCAAAACGGCTTGGAGTTGCGATTGTCAGCGACAAAGGCAAAAAGGTTTTGGGTGTTTTAACTGACGGAGATATACGCAGGGGCATAGAGAAATGGGGCAAGGATTTTTTTGATATGAAGGCCGGAGAGGTTATGTCAAAAAATCCAAAGACAATATCCGAAGACGAGCTTGCAGTAAAGGCCCTCTCAATAATGCAAACCCATTCTATCACTTCCCTCGCAATCCCGGATTCCGATGGAAAGGCAATCGGCATCATCCATCTGCATGATATTTTAAAACAGGGGATTGCTTAAGTGAATTGTAAAGGATTTGGAAATAACGCAGCCTTGGCATTGGAGGGTATCCAATGATAGAGATTAGTCTTACTGGAATCAAAACCCGCGAGGAAATGATTCGATTGTTAGATGGCTACTCTTTAGAACGCAAAGAAGAGCTAGATCAAAAAAAGACTAAGAAAGGGCTGGTTAAATCTTACATGTTAGAGACTGTTGATGGATTTCAGGATACTGCCACAACTCTTTCAGATATTTTGACACCTTTCGCAGCCGAGTTCACACAGATTGATGAAGGACTATACAAAGTCCTAGATAAAAATACCGGAAGGTATATGGGGTTTCTCGAATCTTTTTGGGACGGACGTTATTTTGCCTTTTATAGTCTTGAGCTTAGCGAAATCATAGACAAATGGATAAAAAATTTGGTGCTTTCAAGCCCTCAGCTTGATCATGTTTGGTTAAGCGGCTGGACTTTTAGTATCCTTTGGGAAAAAGTTAAAGATTTATCTAACCAAAATCGCTTCACTCGAATTGTATTTGAACACGAGAGCATTTTTGAGATAGATTCTGATATTGATAATGTCGACGAGGAAGATAGCATTGATGAGGAGGAGCGTCCTATTTTTGAAAGACGATCTTCTAAAATTGCGCTCGTTGATAGAGTCAGACTATTAAAAGACAAACTGAATCAGTTTCAAGACCTGTATTCTCCAATGTATTCTATTACACAACTTCGCTTCCCATCCCCCGTTGCGAAGGGTGGACATGATTTCTTCCATTTTGGTAAGACAACAAACAGGAGTGAAAGTTTCAGAGACCATAGGAGCCATGTTTTATATGTGCTCAAAATCTATAGAGAACTAATAAGGAAAACTCAGGAAATTGCATGGTATTCTATTCAAAAAGTTTCAATTCAAAAGGGTGGCGAATTTCAGAAACTTGTTGGTGCACCGCTGATCATAAAATTTAAAGAGCCTCTGACCAAAGAAACATTTAACCATTTTATAACCTCAACATTTGAGCGAGCTAAAAACCGATTTAGGTTGTGGGGAAACCCGATCAGACTAGGACCTCAAAAGGTTCATATTTATGGTGTAGACAAACATCTCTGGCAACCCATTTTCTTGGAAATTACAGATAAGCATATTGTTGCAATAATTCCCAAGGGCACTTGTGGGAATACTGTTCATCGTCTAGTTTCAAATATACAAATATATTTAGATCCAGCAGCGGAAATCACTTTAGGTGAAAAATCATACAAAGAAATTGCTAATGAAGCCGCTAAGGGTATAACTTATGAATAATATTGATGAACTTGTCGGTGATCATCTTTTTCAACTAAATCTAATACTGTGGTTGACTCAGCCTATTACAGCAGATATTGGAATACGGCCATTGTTAGCTGATTTAGGTTTTTCTGTTTATTCGATTTCACCACCCTTAGCATTACCTATTCATATAAGAGAAAAAATACGTGAGATGAACCTAAGCGCTCAAGATGCATGTTCGCCTGATGTCTTATTAAATAGAAAGGAAGCTGACTTTTTCTTGCTCGTTGAATGCAAGAAAAGCTCTTTTGGGGTAAACTCAACAACTGCGGAACAGGCAA
Organism: Nitrospirae bacterium CG1_02_44_142; assembly: GCA_001871685.1. Lineage (GTDB taxonomy): Bacteria > Nitrospirota > Thermodesulfovibrionia > Thermodesulfovibrionales > UBA1546 > UBA1546. The sequence goes on along the minus strand of MNVK01000065.1, from coordinate 4,453 downwards.
GAACGTTATTATTGTTGGAGGGACAAGTATTAGGCGAATCACTTGCGTTGTCACCGACTACTATAGTGGACAGCGCGGTGTCCTTTGTCACAAAAGAGGATCAGCGGTCTCAAATGCAGCTCACTTGCGAAAACTTAAAAAAAGAAATTACCGATAAAGGGTTTAAAGCAAATCTTGCCTTCTGTTTTGGAATTAAGTATGACCCTGAAAATTCAGTTTATATAGAGATTGATTCCATAGCTGCTAATCAATTTGGCTTGATAGGCCGCGATAGTGAAGCAATAAAAATCATACAAGGGCAACCTGATACGGATCCACGCCCATTATATTTTATCCCCCTTGATCCGGCTGTTGAGCAGAACGAATATGGTAAAAAAACTTTAGAACAGCGGCTATTAGGTGAACTTTTATCTTTGATTGGTAGAGTTAAAGTTCCGAGTAAAACACTGTTTAAAGTGGAAGACCTTTTAGAAAAAGCTACATGGGGTATGTATAATATATGGGGTGATCGAGATGCAAGGACTCATCTAAAAAGACAGGTTAAGAGTTTTCTTAAAAATAAAGTTGCCGCGATGTTCCCACAGAACTTCCAACAGGATCAAGACGCCTGGATCCTTAATATTGAATCGCCTAAGGATAAGGAGTCAATTTTGTCGGCTTTCCAAAAAACAGAAAAAATTGAGGAACTTAAAATAACACAGTTTGATTTGTTTGAGGAGGATAAAAAATTATTGCACTAAAATTAACTGGCTTCTTAATAAATAACGTGTGTTATAAAAAAATCTTTATAATTATAGTTGACAATGAAGACAACTAGTACGAGGCATTCCACAACGGATACGAGATCGGATAGAGATAATTCTCAGGCAAAGAACTCAGAGTACAATCACTGCATGATGTTAGGAATAAATCAGCCCTTTAAAATTATTCTGAAAAAGCAGGTTCTCTCTCCTGTGTGGCAGGCGCCTGCGCCGCGCTGGATTACTTTTACAAGCAGGGTGTCCTCATCACAGTCATAAAGGATTTCTTTTACCTCCTGAACATTCCCGGAAGTCTCTCCCTTCATCCAGTATTTCTTTCTTGAGCGCGACCAGAAATGCGTAAATCCTGTTTTCAAAGTCTTTTCAAGCGATGTCTTGTCCATATACGCCATCATCAGGACTTCATTGCTTTCCGCATCCTGTATGATTGCAGGAATCAGCCCTTTCTCATCAAATTTTAATTCCGGTATCATATTCCCTCCGTCAACCGCTTTGATTTTAGCATAAAATATATGCCCGTTGCCGAGCGCAATAACGCAACAGAGATGGTTTGAGCGGCATCAGAGAATTCTGAAACCGTTAATTTAGCTGTCATTGCGAGTCCCGAGCAACTCGGGGCGTGGCAATCTCATCAGAAACTACAAGATTGCTTCGCTTTGCTCGCAATGACAACCTTCTATATCTATTTTTCAGCATCATCTTAATATTTGCTATTTTGCATAACTTTTTAGATAATGATTATGAATGGCTGATAATACAATCCACAGCGTATTTCTTAAATCTGCAGCAGAGCATAGAGATAGCATTGCATTCAATTACTTAGACCGGGACTGGAAAAGAATAACCTACGGCGCATTTGCTTCAGATGCAAAGGCCATCGCATCCTGCCTGATAAAGACAGGAATAAACAAGGCTGACAGGATTGCGATATTCTCGGAGAACAGGAATGAATGGTGCGCCTCATACTTAGGAATTGTGATGGCCGGAGCAATTGCAGTCCCGATAGACTCGCAGCTCAATCCTGAATCTTTAAGAAATCTTCTTATTGATTCTGAGTCAAGGATTATCTTTTTCAGCTCAAAGACAGAAGCAAGTGCAAATGAAGCCGCCGCCGGGCTGGACATAAGGAAGATAAATGTTGATTCTCCTGATTTTAAAGAGATGTGTGGATTTCAAGAAAAAGTCCGTTATCCTGAGACATCGCCGGAAGATATCGCATCCATCATCTATACATCAGGGACAACAGGTATTCCTAAAGGCGTGATGCTTACGCACAGAAATTTCTGCTCTGATGCAGAGGCTCTGATAAAGGCAGGCGTCATCACAAAATCCGACAATGTCCTTTCGCTTCTTCCTCTGCACCATACCTACCCTTTCATGTCCACATTCCTTGTGCCGCTTTTTTTAGGCGCGGCAATAACATATTCTCCGAGCTTAAAAGGCCCTGACATTACCGCATCAATGAAAGACAACGGCGTTACTATTCTTGTCGGAGTTCCTCAACTGCTTGAGATGATAAGAAACGGGATTATGGATAAATTTAAAAAACTTCCTGCGCCCCTGCCGCTGCTAATGAAAGCCCTCTTGAAATTTTCCGGCAGCCTGAGAAGGAAAACAGGCATTAATATCAGCAAGGCAATATTAAAACCGGTTCACAATGCGCTTGGAAACAGGTTCAGGTTTTTTGCGAGCGGCGGCGCAAGGCTTGACCCCGAAGTAATGCGCGGCATTGAGGCGCTTGGCTTTACCGTACTTGAAGGCTACGGGCTTACAGAGACATCTCCTGTTGTTACGTTCAACCCGATGAGCAAACGGAAGCCCGGCTCTGCCGGAAAACCGCTGCCTTCGGCAGAGATAAAAATAATAAGCCCTGCGGACGGAAGTGTATTAGACATTGGGAAAGAAGGGGAAATCGCAATCAAGGGCCCTATGGTAATGAAGGGTTATTATAAAAACCCCGCTGCAACAGAGCAGGCGCTCAGAGACAACTACTTTTTCAGCGGAGACCTCGGATATATTGACAGAGACGGATACCTGTTTATAACAGGACGCATAAAGGAAGTCATCGTCCTCGGTTCAGGTAAAAATATCTACCCTGAAGAGGTAGAAAAAGAATATTCAAAGATACCGCTGATTAAGGAAATCTGCGTAATCCCCCTATCCCCCCCTTTAGCAAGGGGGGGTGAGGGGGGATTGGGCAGGATAGAAGCCCTTCATGCAATCATCGTCCCTGACCTTGACTATGCAAGGCAGCAGCAGACAGGAAATATCTATGAGGCACTGGGATGGGAGATAGCAAAAATCTCCGGCAGGCTTTCCTCATATCAAAGAATCAAAGGTTTTACGCTGTACTCCGGGTCTCTGCCGAGGACTTCTCTTGGGAAATTGAGAAGGTTCATGATTAAAGACCTTGTTAAAGTTAAAAGTGAGCAATTAAAAGTTAAGAGTGAAGATAAAACGCTTACGTCTGACGCAGTTGGAAAAACTGTCATTGAATGCTTAACGCCTATGCTTAAAGAGCCGGCGCCGATTCAATCCAAAGACAATCTTGAACTGGACCTCGGGCTTGATTCGCTTCAGAGGATAGAGCTTGTCGTCAGCCTTGAAAACAAATTTTTCATAAAACTCCCTGAAACCTTTGCATCAGACATTCAGACAGTCGGAGAGATAGTGGAGAAAATGAAGGGGTTAGGGGTCAGGGGTCAGGGGTTAGACACCCCCCTGTCTCCCCCCTTGCTAAGGGGGGAATTTAAGGGGGGTGTTTCTTTAATCTTCTCGCAGGAGCCGGAGGAGGCAGAAAAGAAAAAAGTCGGGCTTAAACAAGGTGGAGCAGAATGGCTTTTTGTATCGTTTCTCGCGGGGATTCTCAAGCTGATTTTCAGAATATTTTTCAGGCTTGAAGTTAAGGGGATAGAAAACATCCCTAATGCCCCTTTTATTATCGCCTCAAACCACTGCAGCAATCTGGACGGCTTTGCCGCAGCTGCCGCTCTCCCTTTAAATATTTACAGGACTCTTTACTTCCAGGGATTTCAGAAATACTTCACAAGCAGGCTGACTGCCTTTTTTGCGAGGCTTGCACACGTTATCCCAATAGACCCCGAGACATATCTGGGCAAAGCGCTCCAGCTTTCTGCCTATGTATTGAAAAATAACAAAGCCCTCTTCATATTTCCTGAAGGCGGAAGGTCTTATGACGGAACTCTTATGGAATTCAAAAAAGGCATAGGCATTCTGGCGCTTGAACTAAATGTGCCTGTTGTTCCTTCACATATAGAAGGAAGTTTTGAGGCATTGCCAAAGGGCGCATTCCTGCCGAGATTTAAAAAGATAACAATCCGCTTTGATAAACCTTTTTATCCGTCATTGCTGGACATAACAGGAGAACAGCACGGCAGAGATAAATATCAGTTGTTTGCTGATAAGCTAAGGGAGAAGGTGAAAGGCTTAATCCATTAATCAATGCCGGATAATTACAAGCAGGATGATATGGGCATCCTTTATTGTCATTGCGAGCGCAGCGTGGTAATCTCTCTTTTTTCGTCACTGTGTTTTCCGTAAAGCGTATCAAGTGGGCTTTGTGGCGCATTAGAAAGGTATGTTCGCTCAGTGCTATAAGAATAATGCTTCAATCTTATTAATCGCTTTGTCTCACTCAAAGCGCTATCTGCATCCATAAGCCCTGCGGCGCC
>MNVK01000081.1 GCA_001871685.1 Nitrospirae bacterium CG1_02_44_142 | reverse complement strand
AATGGCAGGCATAAACGCAAAATACCTCGGCGAGATAGAGCGTGGTGAGAAAAATCCTACTGCACTTATAATCAGCAGGCTTTCAGAAGCGCTGCAAGTTCCTATTTGCGAAATCCTGTCCATGAACAACTGTCCGCATATAAACGATTACCTTCTTACGAAGGTCAGAGAACTTTCTGCCGGAAGGGAGGATAGCGAACGGCAAAAAGCAATGAGGTTATTAGAGGTATTTTTTGGGTAAAGGAAAACAAGATTTAATGCAGCAGATAAAGAAGGAAACCGAATCATTGCCGGAATTCTTCTCCTCTATTGAAACCGTGGAAGATGCAATTTTCGATAGGGAGGTTGAACGCAGACTTAGCCAAATCAATGAATCAGCGAAACTTATTCCGGAACATCGGGAGGAACTTATGAGATGGTGCTATGAGCTATCAGGGAGAGAGCTTGATAGCAGTATCGTTATGAAACACGCAAGGGAAAAACCTTTGGGTTATCCCGGAGATTTCCGTTTGATTGACATGCTATATAAAAACAAGCCCTGTTCGCAGGGAAAAGGTTTGCTCTGGGATAAGATGTTCCTGAGACAACCTGCCGCGCATGCTGTTAGAAACCGCAAGAAATTCTTTGCAGAAATGCTTTACTCATCCTGCCAAGAAAATGATAAGACATCCGTATTAAGCCTGGCTTGCGGCTCCTGTCATGAGGTTCTGGAGGCAATGCGAACGCTTAACACAACAGTCTTTAACTGTTCTTTTCATTTTGTTGATCAGGACAGAAGAGCAATTGAGCATTCAAAAAGTCTGTTCAACGGAGATTTTTCTGATTCATTAGAACTCAAGTGGGAAGTGGCCAATGTATTTCATATTCGTCCAAAACAAAAATATAGCCTAATATGGGTTTCAGGGCTCTTTGATTACCTTGATAATCGCCTTGCCACTGCACTTCTCGGACGAATGTGGCACTGGTTAGATAATGGGGGTCGTATCATCATTGGTAATTTTCATCCCCGTAATCCTAATCGTAACCAGATGGAATGGTGTCTGGGCTGGTTTTTAATTCACCGCATGGAAAGCGAAATGGCCGAGATATGCAATAGAGCTGGAATACCAGCTGACAGCGTATCCTTTGAACCTGAACCGTTGGGTATAAACATATTTTTAGTCATATACAAAAAGGAGGGTAGTGTATGAAAGTAAAAAGGTATTTAGTTTTTAGCTTATCAATGCTTCTTGCGTTTGTCTGGGGATGTTCAGCAGCTTATCAGGCTGTAAAACGCGGTGACGAACTCTCTCAAATGAAAAATTATTACGGCGCATCTCAGGAATATCTAACTGCGCTGAATTTAGAGCGTGATAATAAAGATGCCAAGATAAAACTGTGCCAGATTTCAAGACAGGCGTATGACCAAAAACTATCTATTGCTGAAAATTCTGAAAAGACAAATGACTTTGAGTCGGCAATGAGGCAATACAGCGACCTCGCTAATTTTCTTGACAGGATAAATTCATACAACTGCCTGAACTTTGCCGCCATAAACGCAAGAGCAAAGATTATAGAGATGAGGTCATCGTCGTCCGAGAAGTATTACAAAGAGGCTGAGAGCCTTTTTGTCGGCGAAGATTACAGCAATGCGATTCAAAGATACAAAGATGCATTAAGGCATAATAATCCATATAAAGACAGCATAGAAAAAACAGCGGAATCTTATTACAGGATTGCCCGGAAATTTGAGGCACAAAGAGGATTTCGCAATGCCGCAAAGAATTATGAAAATGCCAACATAATAATAAAAGGCTATAAAGACGCTGTTAATAAAGCAGCAAATCTGTATTATTCATTGGGTGAGTATTTTCTTTCAAAACAGCTCTGCAGAAATGCGTGGAATGATTTTAATGAAGTTACAAGAATCAAGCCTGACTTTAAAAATGTAAATGAAAAAATAAAAGAGGCTGAGGCGTGCGCTATCACTAAGATTGCCTTCATAAAATTTGATAATCCAACAGGCAGGAATATCGGTGGCGCCTCAATGGGAGATCTTGTTTTTGATGAAATTAAATCAAGCCTGCAGAAAAGAGCCAGTCAATTTATACGTATTATGGACAGGGATGAACTGGAAACTGTCTTGAGCGAACAAAAATTGGGGATGTCCGGCATTACTGATGAGTACTCAACATTTAAGCGGCTCAAGGGAGTTCATTATCTGATATTCGGGAAGCTCTCTCAGGTTTATTTTAATAAACCGGTGCAAAAACAAGAAAACAGACAGACTACAGTCACAGAGTCTTATGACTGCATACGATATCATAAGGGCAAGCCATATAACGGCTCCTGTAGCAGAGATGTGAATGTGCATTTTAGGCAGATATCTGAAAATATCAGTGTATCGCTTACAGGCTCTATGAAGGTTCTTAGCGTTTCAAGCGGAGAACAAGTTATTTATCACAATATAAATGTCAAAAAGGGAGACAGCGTTACATATGCCGCAGACTTCAGTAAAGACCTTTCTCAGATAAGGGTTGGCCCGGCAATTACGGCTCTTGCTAATGCAAGGCGGGATTTAACGGGGGAAGACAGCATTATGAAATCGGTTGTAAGCGCTATTGCAAATGATATGATTAGGCAGATTCTTGATAAAATTGATCAGGCGCAATCTGTCACGGACCCGGTTGAACTAAAAGCAGAAAGCGAGGCGCCAAAAGCAGTCCAAACAGAAATATTACAGCCGGCAGATGATAAGAATTTGAAGAAAAAAAGTTCAGGGAAAAAGAGAAAGAGATAGAAAAAAAAGGGGACAGTCCAATACTGTCCGATACTATTCGTTTTCAGCAATGTAAACGGAGGAGACATATGAGAAGATATATAAAGATAGGGATGTTTGTTGCGTTATTATTGATTTTATTTGTTGCAGGGATGGCTATTGCACAGAGCGCCAAGACTTCAGAGCTTGACGTGAGATTCCCAGTCGCAACTCAATGGCTGAAACAGAATAATCTATCCATAACAACATCACCTGACCATGCAATTTCTGATGGCTATATCCTTGTCGCTGGAGAAGCCTTTCCACCGCTCACTGCAAGGACAAAGGGCCAGAAACAACTGATGGCGCAAAGAATCGCTACCTTTGTGGCGACACGCCAACTTGCAAAGATGGTTAAAAAGGTTATAGTTATGGGTGGAAAGAATGAAGGTTTCGCGGAGGAAGCTGTAAAGGAAGCTGTAAAGGAAGCTAAAGTGGTTTATAAGGACTACAATGAGCAGGAAGAGACAGCCCTCGTTTTGATGAAGATAGAATTATTTCTAATTCGTGGTTTGGACAGATAGAAGATAAAGTAATTAAAGTAATTAGGGACATCCATGATAAGTTAAATCAAGAGGAAAACGGAGATTTCCCTCAACTTATCGGTGGTAGTCCCGACAATTTGTTTGGCTACTATCGTATCGTTTTTCCATAAGACCCTTTTAAATCTATTTTTATGGTTACTATTAAACCAGACATCCATTTGCTGTCTCAGGGACTGATGATTGTTCTTTCTTCGCCTCATCAGTTTTCATGCCCGTCACAGAAGATTGAGTTTGGGTCAACCGCCAGCCTCGAAACAGCGACCGTGGTGCATTGCGTTCAATAAGTACCGCTGGCACAGACCCTATTTTTGCGAGGACTGGCGAAAAGATCTTCATGAAAAACATTTCCCTCTTTGTATTCTCAAGCAGCCTCTAAAACTGTCTCAGGTTTGAAGTCTGCCTGGGGCAGTCATTTTGGGGTCAGGCTTGAATTAATGAATATATATGTATAAACGGGGACAGCGGGGCTGTTGAAAAAGTCCTCGTTTAAAGCAATCAAGCAGCCAATACAACATCAAATCTGTTTTCTTGACAACGACCCCAATATCCATTTAAGAATATTCTCTTCTTCTCGAATTCTTGTTTGAGACCAAACACATTGTTTTTAATCCGCAAAAAGTAAGATAAAAGCGTCGCCAGACGCTTCAGGTTCATTACTATTGCCGTCATATATACCTGAATAGCAACGTTCATCAAGCCACGTCTTACAGCCCGCCTAAGACCATGTTGAGTCTTTGCCTCTCCATGCACTCCTTCTACCCGCCAGCGATGCCGGCTATACCAATGTCTGGTATCTTCATCCCATCGTAATTTCCTGCGCCTTGCTCGTAATAAGGCTTCATAGCCATCCACAATGAGCACGGTTCGCGCCTTTGCAGTAGGTGACAAACAGCGTTTTATTAGTTGGCAAACTTTACAATCGCGACTCTTGGCTCTGTACATCCAACCCTTCTCCATCTTGTGAGAACGTTGCATGAATTTACCTGTAGGACATCGTACTGTCTTGTTCTTCCCGTCATATGAAAACCGTCTAATCGGAATATTGCGTGGCGCGGTCCGCTCGCGCATAGGTGGAATGATCGCGTCGGTTCCGCGAGCTTCCATCGCCTCATAGTTTTTGGGATGTGCGTATGAAGCATCTGCTGTAACACGTTCTACTTTCTTCCCGGTTATAGCCTCTACACGATTGACTCCTTCTATCAATCTTGTGCCTTCATTGACCTCGCCTGTTGTCAACTCTATATCTACTATTATGCCGGTCTTGTCATCTACCATGGTATGCTGCTTGTAGGAAGGCTCTAACCTCTGGCTCTTGTTGGAAGTAACCATTGTCGCTTCGGGGTCGGTGGCGCTATGCTTTTTGGGATATATGGGGCGTGTTCTGGGCCTTCCTCGTTTCTTCTGAACATCTTCTTCAATACAGGTATCTTCACTTTCAATATCACGGTTTTCCTCTAACACTTTGTATGCATGCTCTGTAGTCAGGCTTTCCCATGAAACATCTGCACGAATGACTGTGGCATCTACGTGTACTGTTTCCCCGCTTACAAGTTTTGCCTTAATGCAGGCTTCCACTGTCTTCTGAAATATCTTTTTGAATCTCTCTGCACCCCAACGCTGGCGTATGCGTGTAAGGCTTGAGTGGTCGGGAAGCTTCTCATCAAGACGATACCCCGCAAACCAGCGGGTCGCCAGGTTGACTTGTGCCTCACGCATTAGCTTGCGGTCATGGACCATGCCCTGGAAGAATCCGGCCAGCATAAGCCGCACTGCTGCTTCGGGATCAATTCCCGGACGACCATTGCTGTCGCAGTAGCAATCGCTTACTTCTTTATGCAGCCATGAAAGATCGAGTACTTTATCTACTCGCTTCAAAATATGATCGCTTGGAATTAATTCTTCCAGAGAACCTGTCATGAAAAGTGTTCCTTGCCAACGGTTCTGCTTCCCTATCATCCGTCGCCTCCTTCCTACAAAAGGATTTTAACTACGCTGAATATTATATGACTTTTAGAGAGATTAAACGAGGACTTTTTCAACAGCCCCACAGCGACCGTTATTTTGAATGACGAAGGAATCAGGGTCAAGTCTAAATCATTTTATTAGGAAACAGTGCCAATTTTCATAAGATATGAGTTATTTCTTTTTCAATAGTATCTGGTATAATTTATCATAATGAAAAAAATGAGGATTTATCTGGATGTTTGTTGTTTAAATCGCCCATTTGATGATCAAACACAGGACAGGATACATCTTGAATCAGAAGCAATACTGTCTATATTAAATTATAGTCAGACTTTGAATTGGGATATCATCGGCAGCGAAGCGATAGACATAGAAATATTCAAAATGCCTGATAGCGAGAAAAAGCTTAAAGTCGGCATTCTTGCATCAATGCATCAGTCATACGTTGCCGTTGATAGAGGTCTTGAAATCAGAGCTTCAAAACTTGAGGAATCAGGATTTAAGGCATTTGATGCTCTGCACATTGCTTGTGCTGAGAAAGGCGATGCAGATGTTTTGCTCACAACTGATGACGGATTGTTACGCAAGGCTGCTCAGTACAGAAGTAATTTAAAAATAGAAATAAGAAATCCACTTGAGTGGGTTGCGGAGGTAATTAGATGAGCACACAAACAATGAGTCCCGTGGTTTTAAGGAAGGCTGGTCTGGAAGCTGTAGCTAAGGCATTAGGTCCTTTAGGCTTGGTTCGCTTCCTTCAGCAATTTGAAACAGGCACTGGTGACTATACTAAAGAGAGAGAAAGAATGCTGAAGGGGCTGAGCGTTCAAGATATTATGTCGGAAATAAAGAACAGGCGCAAAAAGAGAATTTAGACGTGTTAGTCCGTCAGCGTTGTTCGTTCTTTTATTTATTCCTTGGACACCATACCTAAGTCGTGAAAAGACTGGCTTCCCGTATCCCAATATCAAATTAGGCCGCTACTGCTGAACGATGTGAATTTTCACTTGACAGGTTAAGCCTGCCGCTATAAACTTGAATCGTAATCTCTATTTACTATTACATGAAAAGGAAAGAATCTATAACGGAGGGAATAAAATGTTTAAAAAAATGTGTTTTTTAACTGCTTTGATTTTCATCTTTTTAACCGGCGTGACTTACGGCGCTGTTGTAACAGAGGTTGAACCGAACAATGCCCCTGAGAAGGCCAATCATTTCGCAGTCGGCGATGCTGTAAGAGGACAGATAAACTACGGGGACGGAAACGATATGTTTACGACCGTGCTTCCCCAATCAGGCATAGCAACAGTCAATATTTCCGGCTATCCTTCAGACTGCCGTGTTCAGGTAAACATTTCAGGTTTTCATCCAACGTATCCTACTGCGTCTGCAGGGTTTGTAAGAAGCGACAGAGGCAGTTCTTTGCAATTTTCTTTTTCTGCGATGGGCAATAAAACCGGTTATATTTCAGTAAGTCTGTCTTCCACTGCAGGCGGCGTCTGCTCGGGCAGCGATTGGTGCGCTGTGCGGTGCAGCGCAAACGGCCCCTTTTATCTCATGCCTTTTACTGACAGGTCAATGAAAAAGGTCCCTTCAACGTATGACGGCAAGCCTGTTCTACCCCCGATTCAATATCAATTCAGCGTTGCATTGCAGGCATTGCCGGATCAGTATGAGCCTAATCATGATAACCATCCTGCTTATGATTTTATATCCCTTGATAAAAGGCTGCAAAAGGGAATCATAAAGACAATACCTATAGGGCAGGAAATTACCGCATATCTGTTCAATGAACATCCACTTATGATGAGAGGGACAAAAGGATATGAGAATAGCGTTTATTTAGGCGGGGAGAATGATACTGACATTTATCATATATATCTGAATCAGCCCGATACCGTGAAAGTAACGTTGAAGAATTTTCCGCAGAACGCCAACAGCAGGATTATCATAACGGACAGTTCAGGAAGCTGGGATGAGTCCAAGACAGGGGCTGCATACTTTGAACGGAAGATTACAAAGCCCGGCAATGTCTTTATAGAAATCAGCAAGGGACGTGAGAACCGCCCGCTTATCTATTCAACAACGCCGTATAAATTGCTTGTGACTACAGGCGCAGCTACGGTTGTTACTCCGCAGCCTTATCAGCCGCCAGTTGTAACGCAGCCTTATCAGCCTCCTGTGACAACCACTGTCTCCGCTCAAACTGCCGGATGGAATACTACGGCTGTTGATAAGGGAGGTAAAAACGGACAACAGTTCACATACAACTGCTCCCCTAACGGCTCTCCGGCAACCGTGTGGGGAACTGATGTTTATACTAATGATTCATCAATCTGCACATCAGCAGTTCATTCAGGACTAATCTCATTTCAAGCCGGCGGCGCTGTTACGATAGAAATAAGACAGGGACAGTCGTCCTATACAGGGAGCTTCCGCAATGGTGTAATAAGCAAAGGCTATGGCTCATGGGGCGGCAGTTTTGTTTTTGTGGGTCAAATATCTACGCAGCCATATCAGCCGCCTGTCACAGCACGGCCAGACAGTGTTACATCACAGCCGCCTCAGTATTATCAGCCTCCTGTGACAACTGAACCTCCACAGCAATATCAGCCGCCTGCGGGTAATTATCCGCAGGGAGATGTTTTTACCCCTCAGGGGCTGGAGGATTTCTGGAAGGGGAATATATTTGAGAGAAAATGATGTGCTAAATCAGTCAACAGACAGGATTGGCTTTCGCTTGCGTAGATATTGATATTCGCGGATATTTAATCTTTATTGTCAATCAATTCTCCTATATGGTATTCTTTCTCTATCGTTTTTGTTTTGTCACCCTGAACTTGTTTCAGGGTCTAAAGGAGATGCTGAAATAAATTCAGCATGACAGTTTAAAGGGTGTTTAAAATGAAATTGCGGAAAATCGCAGAGATGTTTGG
>MNVK01000003.1 GCA_001871685.1 Nitrospirae bacterium CG1_02_44_142 | reverse complement strand
GACAGCAGACAAACTTTTCAACCGCGCAGAGGAATTAAAAAGCAGGGCTAAATACAATGATGCCTTGTTCTTTTTTGAAAAGGCAAAGAAGGCATACAAAAGGAATGCTGATATAGAAGGGCAAATGTACTGTTTTATGTCTATCGGTGACGTCTATCGCATGATAGGAAAATATGAACTGGCAGGGAAAAATTATTCTGAAGCAATAAAAATAAGCAGGAAGTTGAAGGATACGACAGCGGCGGCAGATGCTGTGGTTGGACTCGGGCTTTCAGTAAGGGGGCTTGGCAGGTGGAAGGAGGCGCTGGAGATGTTTTCTCGTTCTGAGAAGGTGTACAGAGAGAAAAAGGACAGTGAAGGAATGGCATTTGTGCTCTGGGCTAAGGGCGGCGCTTTTCGCATCAAAGGGGAGGCCGCGGATTCTCTAAGGTCGTTTAAGGCATCACTCAGGCTCTTCAGGACGCTTGGAGACAAGCATGGAATAGGCTATAATCTGTGCGGACTTGGAGGCGTGTCCAGAGTGGCGGGGCTGTTCGGCGATTCCTTTAAATACTATACTGCTGCCAATAAATTATTTTCTGAATTAAAGGATACATTCGGAATTGCATATTCTCACTGCGGTATGGGGAATGCTTTGAGGATGAAGGCTGATTATTCAGGCGCTCTCTTGCATTTCAGAAAGGCAGAGATTCTTTACAGAAAGATAGGCGATATTGTAAGTTTTTCATATACCCTCTGGAGTCTCGGCAAGACATACACCATGCTTGGCAAACTTGATAAGGCAATGGATTATTTCAGACAATCTTATGGATTTTTCAGAAAGACAAAAGACCCCAGAGGAATTATATACTGCAAACTCGGCATGGGCGAGATAGAATTTTTAAGGGGCAGGCTTTCTTCCGCGCTGGTGAACTTGAAGTCTGCGTTTAGAGATTCTCTTGCCAATGGGTTTTCTGTGGAGAACTGTCATGCAGCCGCATTGTTATCGTTTGTAAATAAAAAAAATGGAAAGACTGGGAATAGGTGTTATAATAAACTCGGATTGAAATTGAAGTTCCGGACAATACCTTTTAATATTCCATAAATGAGTGTCAGTGGTTAGTGTCTGTGTCAGTAACCGACACAGTTCACTGACACTGAATACTGGCACTGAATACTGACACTGAAGTGGGGGCAGCTGTGAGAGTTCTGAATCTTCCTAATTCGCTTACAATAGCAAGAATAGTAATAATCCCTCTTTTTACAATAGCAGTCATATATAAAAGATATGATTATGCGCTGTATATGTTTATTGCTGCTGCATTAACGGATGCCCTTGACGGATTTATTGCCAGGCTTACCAATCAAAAGACGGAGCTTGGAACATTTCTGGACCCCCTTGCGGACAAATTCCTTCTTGTTACATCTTTTATAATATTTTCTATCAACGGCTGGCTGCCTAAGTGGCTTGCGATAACAGTGATAAGCAGGGATGTTATCGTGGTAATAGGATGGGTGCTTGTTTATTTGATAACGCATATATCAAATGTAAAGCCGACGGTAACGGGCAAGGCTGCCATAGCTATGCAGTTGGCGCTTTTATGCTATGTGCTTCTCAAAATAAACGCAGGCTTCCTTCCCGACGTCCAGAATGCGCTTATATGGCTGACGGCGGCGCTGACAATTATTTCGGGCCTGCACTATATATACAGAGGGTTTAGATTGACAAATGCAGAATAAATACGGAGTTGAAATAGAGGCAATTATGCCGGGAAGCGCTGCGGAGACAGAAGGACTTCTGCCCGGAGATTTGCTCCTTTCAATAAACGGGCACAGGCTTAACGACGCTATAGACTTTATGTTTTATAGGAACGAACCTGAACTCAATATCGCTGCTGTGAGAAAGGGCAAAAAAATGTCTTTAAAAGTCATGCCGAAAGAAGCCGGAGACATTGGCATTACACTTAAGCCGTTCAAGATAAAGAGATGCGTTAATAACTGCATATTTTGTTTTGTCTCCCAGCTTCCTAAGGGACTGAGGAAATCTCTTTATATAAAAGATGAAGACTACAGGATGTCTTTCCTTTACGGCAATTATATGACTCTCACAAATCTCAGCGCGCAGGACAAGAAAAGGATTGCGCAGCAGCGGCTGAGTCCGCTTTACATATCCGTGCATTCAACCAATAAAGTCATCCGCAATACGCTGCTTGGAAATCTTAAGGCGGGAGACGTCCTGAAGGAGTTGAAGTTCTTTAAAGAAAACAAAATAAGGATGCATGTCCAGATTGTGCTGTGTCCCGGATACAATGATGACAAGGAGCTTCAGAGAACAATAAGGGACCTTTATGGGTTCTATCCATACGTATCTTCCATTGCTGTCGTTCCTGTCGGCATTACTATGCACAGGAAACAGACGATAAAACCTGTTGAAAAAGAGGATGCAGCAAGGGCGCTGGATATCATTGACTCTTTTCAGAAACGGTTCAGGAAGAAACACGGGGTCTCTGTTGTTTACGGCGCAGACGAGTTGTACATAAAAGGAGGAGTTAGTTTCCCTGCATTAAGCGAATATGGAGAACTGCCGCAGATAGAAAACGGCATTGGGATGGTTCCGCTGTTCATGTCGCAGACAAAAAGAATCAGCCGCCAGCTATCGGCTGTCAGCCGTCAGCGGGAAAAGAAATTTCTTACTTTTACAGGGACATCGTTTTATCCGTATCTCAAGAAATTTACAGACAGGCTGTTTGAAAAAGAAGGCATAAACATAAATGTTATCGCTGTGGAAAATACTTTTTTTGGCAAGGCAATAACAGTTGCCGGACTTTTGACAGGAAGGGATATTATAAGGGCCTTATCCGATAAGACAGACGGCTGCGACTATCTGTTTGTCCCTCATACTGTTCTGAGAGAAGGAGAGGATATACTGCTGGATGACACCTCAAAGGATGATATTGAAAATGCCCTTGGCATAAAAGTTAAGGTGATAGATTCCACGCCGGAGGGCCTTATGAAAGGAATGGAGGATGTATGCTGAGAATAAGCGGGAAGACAAAGGCGCTTGGTTTGCTTGGCTGGCCTGTTGAGCACAGCCTTTCGCCTGCAATGCACAATGCGGCATTTAAGCATCTCGGGCTTGACTGTTGTTATCTGACATTCCCTGTTAAGCCGGAACTCTTAAAGGATGCGGTAAAGGCAGTGAGGGCGCTTAATCTCACGGGTGTAAATGTGACTGTGCCCCACAAGGAAAAGGTGATTCCATTCCTTGACAAAGTTGACAAAGAGGCAGCTTTCATAGGCGCCGTTAATACGATAGTAAATCAGTCCGCCTCAGGCGGAGATAAACTTATTGGTTATAACACTGACGGCAGAGGCTTTATGAAGTTATTATCCGAGGCTCGCATATCTGTAAAAGATAAGAACGTTCTTATACTTGGCGCGGGCGGGGCGTCGCGGGCAATAGGATATTATCTTTGCCGGAGCGCATCCAAATTGTTTTTGTATGACATAGACAGGAAGAAGGCAGGGAAACTAATCAGTGCTTTGAAAAAGATTAAAGGGAATGTATTCAGCTATCAGCAGTCAGCTATCAGCAGTCAGCTAAAAGACATTGACATAATAATAAATGCCACGCCGCTTGGATTGAAAAAAGGCGACCCGCTGCCAGTTGATATAAATCTTCTGAAACCGCGGCATGTTGTCTGCGATTTGATTTATAAAAACACTCCTTTGCTTCAAAAGGCTTCAAAGAAGGGGTGTAAAACCCTTAACGGGCTCGGTATGCTCTTGTGGCAGGGCGCTTTTGCGTTTGAATTATGGACAGGCAGAAAAGCGCCCGTTGAGGTAATGCGAAAAGCGCTGGTTAAGAATATTTGATTAAATAGCGTGTGCCATTAGATTCCTTGTCTGATTGTTATGTGACATATAATCTACCTCACAGGCAGATTCATACTATTTGCGTCATAATAGCATAATGCATTCAATGCTCGCTGTACAGAAACGACAGCCACTTTCTTATCTGCTGCGGGAAGCCGAAAAGCCCGTGGCATTTCTTTTGAAGAACGCCCGCCGGATACCGCATATCTATAACGCTGAGATAACTCAAAGCTGTTACAATTTTATGAAGGGGAAATGTTATAATTCATCAGGCTGCGGGTGTAACTCAGTGGTAGAGTGTCAGCTTCCCAAGCTGAAGGTCGCGGGTTCAAATCCCGTCGCCCGCTCCATAATTTGATTCTTACAGCGGGAATCTCAAAAGTGGGTATGCTTTTTGCTTTACATGGCGCTGCCTCTGTGATAAAATTTAACTATGAAAAAGAAAATATTTCTGATTTTTTCTCTGCTTTCGCTCTCTCTTGTGTTTCTTTTTTTAGGCAATAACAGGGAACTGGATAAGGCTCTGCTGCTCAAAGGAGGCTCTTTTTTAGAGGGGTTGAAAATTATCCATAAAAAAAATGGAACCAGTATCTGGACGCTCAAGGCCAGCCGGGCGGATATTACCGAAGGCAGTGACAGGGTAAAGCTTAATGATGTAGTTTTGCGGGTTGAAAATAAAGACATGACAATATACTCGCCGGAGGGATTTTATAATATGGAAAGCAGAGACCTGACTCTGAACGGGAAGATAAAGGCGGTCTCAAAGGGATATACAATTATAACCGAATCTGTGGAGTGGAACCAGTCTAAGGGGGAGATTAAGACGAAAGAGGCTGTGAAGATTGAGAGCAAGAAATTTAATGTTGAAGGAGTCGGCATGGAGGCTGATTCAGAACAGAAAGTGAGGATACTGAAAAATGTTAAGGCAACTTTTTACCGTTAGTTTTTTTGTTTTTCTCATTATGGCAACCGATGTGTTTACTTGCGCCTCTGCGAATCCGCCGAAAGGAGAGGATAAAGCTGGAGAGACAAAAGAATCGGCTAAGGCGCCGGCAGGCGAGGTAAAAGGGCCGATAATACTAACTTCAAAGACACTCTTGTCGGACAATAATGCTCGCACCGCCCTTTTTGAAGGCTCTGTTGTTGCAAAGACTGAAAACATGACGCTTTACTCCGATAAAATGCTTGTTTATTATGCGGAAGGGACCGGCAATGTGACAAAAATAGTGGCAGAGGGCAGCGTGAAGCTTGTTAAGAAAGACCTGGTTGTTACATCAAAGGTTGCGCATTATTTTGCGGATGAGGAAAAGATTATCTTTACCGGCGAGCCGAAGGCAGTGCAGAAAGGCGATATTGTTACCGGGACAAAGATGACATACTGGATGAAAGAAGACCGTTCTTTTGTGGAGAACAGCAGGGTGCTGCTTGAAAATAAAAAAGGAAAGTAAATGCATATTCTTGAAGTAAAGGACATCACAAAGAACTACGGGAAAAGATGTGTTGTAAGAAATCTCAGCTTATACGTAACCACAGGAGAGATTGTCGGCCTGCTCGGTCCAAACGGAGCAGGTAAGACAACAACTTTTTATATGATTGTTGGAATGATAAAGCCTGAGAACGGCAGTATTTCCCTGGACGGCGAGGATATCGGACAGCTCCCGATGTATAAGAAGGCCATGAGGGGAATAAGCTATCTCCCGCAGGAACCGTCCATATTCAGAAAGCTTACGGTAAAAGATAATCTGAGAGCTGTGCTTGAGATAAAAGGCTATTCCGGCGCAGATATTGCCGTCATGGTGGAGGAGCTTCTTGATGAATTCAATCTCAGAGGGTTTGCAGACAGGAATGGTTACAGGCTTTCAGGCGGGGAGAGAAGAAGGACAGAGATAGCAAGGGCGCTTGCTCTGAAGCCGACATTTATACTTTTTGATGAACCATTTACCGGGATTGACCCGATTGCGATAATAGAGCTTAAAAAAATGCTGACCTATCTTAAAAATAAAGGTCTCGGCATACTTATAACAGACCATAATGTAAGGGATACGCTTTCAATAACAGATAGGGCATACATAATAAATAACGGTGAAGTGCTTACAGAGGGCGCGCCTGAAGCGATAATTGCTAACCCGCAGGTAAAAGATGCATATCTTGGAGACGAATTTAAATTATGAAAACTCTAAATTCTAAGAGCGAAATTCTAAACAAAAAAATTATATATTATTCAGGATTTAGGATTTAGAATTTGAATTTACGGAGTAAATTGTAAATGGCGCTTGAACATAAATTAAGTCTTAGGCTTTCTCATAAGCTTATTCTTACCCCGCAGCTCCAACTTGCAATAAGGCTTTTGCAGATGCCCCAGTTTGAGCTGTCGCAAACTCTTGAGCAGGAACTCGTTGAGAATCCGTTTCTGGAAGATATACAGGAAAATACAGATGAAGAACTTGCAGGAGAAGAGAGAGAGACTGCGGAAGCTGACTCCGGGCTGCCAGGAGACGATGCAGAGTCTCCCCTGGAAAAGATGATATCAGATGCAGCCGCCTTTACCGGCAGTGAATATTTTGAAGAGAGAAGCAGTGATGGAAGAGACCTGGGATATTTTGGGCAGGGAACGAATACCCCTGTTTCTTTTGAACAATTTGCAAGCAAAACTCCTGATATCTATGACCATCTTTTGTGGCAATTGCAGTTATCAGTTGCGGATGAGGACATCAGGCGTATAGGGGAGGTTGTGATAGGCAATATAGATGAGAACGGCTATCTCACAGCCTCGGATGAAGAAATAGCAGAAACTGCAAATGAGGATATTATTAACGTGAGGAAGGCTGTTGACGTCGTACAGAGCTTTGACCCGCCGGGCATAGGCGCAAGGGACCTTAAGGAATGCATGATATTGCAGTTGAAGCTGCTCGGACTTGAAGAAAGTCTTGCAGGGAAAATTATTGTGAACAATATGGAGGAGCTTAGAAAGAAAAACTATAAACAGATAGCCCGGCTGTGCAGCGCTTCGCTTGATGAAGTGGCTGCTGCTGTTAAGGTTGTTGAAAGTTTGGAGCCGAGACCTGCAAGGAATTTTTTTAGCGCGAATACCGATTATGTTATCCCCGATGTATTTGTGGTTAAGACTGATGACGGCTATCAGATTGTTCTGAATGAAGAAAGACTGCCGAAGCTGAGAATAAACAGCTACTATAAAAAACTCCTGCTTCAGAAGGATTCTTTTTCAAAAGAGGAAAGGCAGTTTCTTGATGAAAAATTGCGCTCAGCCTCGTGGCTGTTAAAAAGCCTGGACCAAAGAAATAGGACAATATACAGGGTGACAGAGAGCATAATTAATTTTCAACGCGGTTTTTTTGACGGCGGCGCCCGGGATATGAAGCCTATGAACCTCAAAGATGTTGCGGAGGAACTCAGTCTGCACGAAAGCACTATCAGCAGGGTTACATCCAATAAGTATCTGTCCTGCAGTCATGGTGTTTTCTGTTTGAAGTTTTTTTTTAGCAGCGCCCTGCATAGCGATACCGGCTCGGTCTCCTCTACTTCTGTGAAAGATATGATAAAGAAGATAGTATCAGAGGAGTATCATAGGAAACCCTTTAGCGACCAGCATATTGCAGAGCTGCTTAAAAGCCATAACATAACAATAGCGAGGAGGACTGTTGCAAAATACAGAGAAGCGCTTAAAGTGCCGTCTCAGAACCAGAGAAAGAGAATAGACTAAAAGGAGGGAATTATGAACATCATAGTCAATGGAAGGCATCTGGAGCTAACTCCAGCGCTGAAAAATTATGCGGAAGAGAAGATTAAAAAGTTTGAGAGGTATTTTTCAAATATCACCGAGGCTGTTGTGACCCTCAGCATAGAAAAATACAGGCATAAGGCGGAGGTGCTTCTAAAGGCAAACGGCGTGATGATACAGGCAGAGGGAGTCACCGCTGAAATCTATTCTTCAATAGATGAAGTGGTTGAAAAACTTGAGAAGCAGGTAAAGAAATATAAGGAAAAACTTGTATCCCACAGAAAAGGCGAGGGGAAGAATGCAGAGGGAACCTCACAGGAAGCGCCGCAGGAAACAGGCGTGATTATAAAGAAGAAGCGGTTTGACATGAAACCCATGGGGCCGGATGAGGCGGTAATGCAGATGGAACTCATTGACAAGGATTTTTTTGTTTTCACCAATGAGGCGAGCGGAAATATCAATGTTGTGTACCGCAGGCGGGATGGAAACTTCGGGCTTATAGAGCCGGTGAAATGAGAAATGATGCAGGATACAAGATGCACGATGCAACCCCCCTCTATCCCCCCTTAGTAAGGGGGGAATTAAAGGGGGTATCCTGCATCCTGTATAGAAATTGAAACCGACAATAGTTATAATTACCGGTCTTTCAGGCTCGGGTAAAACTGTTGCCTTAAGGGCGCTGGAGGACAGCGGTTTCTTTTGTGTTGATAACCTTCCCGTCACGCTTATTAATTTATTTGCCGCCAGGCTGGCGAAGAAGGACAATATAGCAAAGATAGGAATAGGCATTGACATAAGAGAGCAGGCCTTTCTCTCTAATATGGATTCTGTTCTGCTGCTCTTGAAGAAAAAATACAGGACAGAGGTTGTATTCCTTGAGGCGGAGAAAGGCGTCCTTGCCCGGAGATTCAAAGAGACGAGAAGGCCCCATCCCCTGTTTTTTGGCAGCGCTGACATTGATATGTCAATAGAGAAAGAAAAGGATATGCTTCAGCCTCTCAGAAAAGAGGCTGACAGGATTATAGATACGTCGTCTTACACGCCTCATCAATTGAGGCAGCTGATTACTTCATTATACGGCAATATCAAAAAGTCCAAAGCTATGTCATTAACATTTATATCTTTCGGGTATAAATTTGGCGTTCCCCAGAACATTGACCTTCTCTTTGATGTAAGATTTATTCCAAATCCAAATTTCATACCTGAACTTAAGGAGATGCGGGGGATAGACCCTCCTGTTAAAAAATTTATTTTTGAGAGGCCTCAGACAAAAGAATTTATCAAGAGGCTGAAAGGGCTTCTTGATTTCCTCATCCCGCTTTATATAAAAGAGGGCAAGGCGTATCTTACTGTCGGTATCGGATGCACAGGCGGACGGCATCGTTCTCCTGCAATAACCGAAAAAATAGCAGCGCTTTTAAAAGGCCATCCTGTTGAGATTAACACTGTGCACCGTGACATATAGACAAAAGAAGATTGGGAAATAACTTGTTATGCGGTATGTGAGGAGGGGAAATGTTTAGGTGCTTTAAAGTCTTGATTATATTTGTTGTTCTGCTTGGTGTTTTATATCTTGGACATGGGATTATTCTTGAGAAGGCAGGGAAATACCTGTATTACAAGGATGAACTTAAGCCGGCAGACGTCATAGTTGTGCTTGCAGGCGAAGAAACAGAGAGGGTTGAGCACGGGGTAAAACTTTTCAAAGAAGGATGGGCAAGAAAGGATAGGATTATACTGACAGGCGGGCCGCTTGTCTGGAAATATACCTGGGCGTCATTGATGCAGGAACATGCCGTGCATCTCGGCGTGCCAAAGAGCGCAATCCTGCTTGCGGATAAATCAAAAACTACGGTAGAAGATGCGATATATACGAAAGAGCTCATGGATAAATACGGCTATAAATCATGCATAATTGTTACTTCTCCTTATCACAGCAGAAGGGCCTTGAAAATATTTAAGAAGTTCATGGGTGATAAGATAAAGATAATAAGCGCGCCTGCCGGGGAGAGCTGGTTTAGATTTGAGGAGTGGTGGAAAAGGGAAAGAGACAGGGCGAGAGTCCTGGATGAATATTCTAAGTTTATGTGGCTGATGATATTTGTCCCGAGCAGCTCGGGATAAAAATGAAAGTTAAGGGATTAGTAATATGGAGGTTATAGATGGCGATTTCTAAAGAGCTCCTGGAGATTCTTGCATGTCCTGCTTGCAAGAATGAAGTGCGCATGACAGAGGACGGAAAATGGCTGATTTGCAGCCGGTGCAAACTTAAATATCCGGTAGTGGATGATATTCCGGTAATGCTTATTGATAAGGCAGAAGCATTTGATAAATAGGATGATTTTGCTCTTGTCCAAAATACGAGATTGCTTCGCTTTGCTCGCAATGACAAACATAGTATTGATGCCGTTTTGCTGTCATTGCGAGTCCCGATAAAATCGCGGCGTGGCAATCTCATTTTCGAAATCCGATGCTATCAAGCCTTTCAATGCCTGTTTTGGACAGATATTAGCTCTGATATGATTTTCATAAATTCTTCCGCTGTTTTTTCAATAGGATATTTTTCTGCCGTGAGTCTTGCCTTATATCCCATTGCTTTGCAGTTGGAAAGCGCCTGGCCTATTTTTTCAGATAGAGCATTATAGTCTGTTAAGTCTTTCAATATAAAGCCTTCCTCTCCGTTCCGTATCAATTCGGCTGCGCCGTTGTTCCTGGTTGTGATAACAGGAAGTCCCGACGCCATGGCCTCCAGAACCGCATTGCTGAACGGGTCGTATATTGTCGGGAGCGCGAATATATCGGCTGCCGCATAGAGCCTTTCCACCTCGCTCTGAGCGCCAAGAAATAACACGTTTTCATGGCTGCCGCATTTTTTTGCAAGGGACTTGAATTTATTAATGTTTCCCCTGCCGATAACTATCAGCTTTATATCTTTTTTTGAAAATCCCCCCATTCCCCCTTTGCTAAAGGGGGGCGAGGGGGGATTATTTTCATTTTTCTTTGTATTGTTATGCAATATGTTTGTTTCTTTCCGTTTTATAAGAGACATGGCGCGGATAAGCGTCCCGAGCCCTTTTCTCTCAAAACCCGAACCCACAAAGAGAATAACTTTTGCATCCTTGCTGATTGAGAGTTCCTTTCTTACATTGGTTCTATAAGTTTCTGCATTCAGCGGAGAGAATCTTTTTATGTCCACGCCGTTATAGAGGACCTTTATCTTTTTCTCAGAGACTGCGTAATGGTTTATTATCTGGGATTTGACCATGTTTGAATTTGCGATGATGAGCCTTGTGTCATGGAATGCCTTTTTCTCAAGCCTCAGAAGCGCAATATGAAGCGGGTTTATCAGAAAGGTATATCTTTTCCACCACGGTTCTATTTTTCTCCTGAGCTGGAGCCATTCTGCATGACATCCTTCTCCAGCCCTGTATACGTCCTGGCAGGTTGTGCGCTCAAAACTTATGATGCAGTCAGCAGTAATGGTTTTTATCTTGCGGCAGGCGTTCAGGTTGAATGTAAGCATTGATAAAAACGAACTGAATTGGATTGAATTTATTTTGTGAAAAGTTATTCCAGGTGTTTCTGTCCACTTTCTTGACATAATGTGGACGTCGGCTTTCTCCCTGAAACGGTCAGTGAGCGTCTTCATATAATTCTCAGCCCCGCCGTAAATCAGAAAGTTTTTCTTTATGAAGATAAGTTTCATGCCTGCTATATATTATCAGATTCTATATCTTCTGAGGTATAGGTTAAGATATTAAGAGAATTGTATGTGTTATAATTGTAAAATTAAAAATGAGATGTTCTGCAAAAGTCCCGGCCGGGTCGGGATAAGAGCGGCAGGTAAGGGATATTAAATTCTGATGCCAAAAGTTTATCTTATACTCTCCATTCACAACCATCAGCCTGTGGGGAATTTTGACTATGTGTTTGAGGATGCTTACGAAAAGGCGTATCTGCCTTTTCTAAAAATGCTTACTGCACATCCAAAATTAAAGTTCGTTCTGCATTATTCGGGGAATCTGCTGGTATGGATAGAGAAGAAACATCCCGAAGCGATTGATATGCTAACTACCCTAATAAAGTCTGGAAGGATTGAACTGCTTTCAGGAGGATTCTACGAGCCTGTTCTTTGCTGCCTGCCGGAAGTTGACAGGGTTATGCAGATAAGAGAAATGACTGCTTATATAAAAGATATGTTTGGATATACGCCCAGAGGGATGTGGCTTGCGGAAAGAGTCTGGGAGCCGCATATGCCGGAATGTATATCAAATGCCGGCATTGAATACCTCCCTGTGGATGATTATCATTTCAAACTCGCAGGGGTTGATGACAGAGACCTTCTGGGTTACCATGTTACAGAGGAAAACGGTTTCATGGTAAAGGTTTTTCCCGGAAGCGAGGAACTGAGATACAGCATTCCATTCAAGGATGTTGACAAGGTAATGTCATATCTTAAAGAGATTTCTATGACTGGAGGTTCTCCTCTTTTGACGCTGGCGGATGACGGAGAGAAGTTCGGAGTCTGGCCTGACACCTTCAGCCATTGTTATAAAGACGGCTGGCTTGAAAGTTTTTTCTCTGCGCTGGAAAATAATTCCGACTGGCTAAAGACCACAACCTTCAGCGAGTATCAGGATGGATTTTATCCGGTTGGAAGGGTATATCTGCCCACAGCGTCTTACAGAGAGATGGGTGAATGGGCTCTGCCTCCGGAAGGTGCATTGGACTATGAATACGCATTAAATGAAATGAAAGGGTTATTCGGCGATAAGGCAAAGAATTTTCTGAGAGGAGGCGCATGGCGTTCCTTTTTTACGAAATATCCTGAATCAAACCATATCCATAAGAGAATGCTCCGGATAAGCAGAAAGGTGCATAAGGCAGTAAAGAAATTCAAAATTCAAAATTCAAAGTTCAAAATTCAAAAATCTGATAAAACTCTTAACTCTCAACTCTTAACTCCAGACTCTTTATTGCATGAGCTCTGGAAAGGGCAGTGCAATGACGCCTACTGGCACGGCATATTCGGAGGCCTTTATCTGCCTCATCTGAGGTCTGCATTATACAGGCACCTGCTTAACGCCGAAGCAATGGCAGAGGAGGTATTAAAGGGTCAAGGGGTCAAAGAATTTATAGAGGAAGGCGACCTGGACTGCGACGGATTCAGGGATATATGCATAAGCAAAGGGGATATGACTGCATTCTTTACAGAAGACAGCGGAGCGCTTATTGAGCTTTCATCAAAAGGGAAACAGGTCAATCTGCTTGACGTCCTTACGCGCAGGCCCGAGGCATATCATTCCAGAATCTCGGAAACGGCGCAGCATGACTCGCCTGCTGTGAAGACAATTCATGACCCCGAGCGGCTCGGGGTTAAAGAATCGGGGCTCTTGGACTATCTGATATATGACAATTATAGAAGGGCGTCGCTGCTGGACCATTTTTTTGATTATAATATAGAACTTGATGCAGTGATGAAGTCAGAATACGAAGAGAGAGGCGACTTTATAGGCAGTCCTTACCTTCTGGAGAGGATTGACGGCGGAGGCGTCAGGCTCTCAAGGGAGGGACTTGTTTCCGGCAATAAAGTGAAGATTGATAAAAGTGTATTATTTAGAAAATCAGGGATAAGGGTTGACTATCTGCTTGAAGGAAGGTATAGCGGCATATTTGCAACAGAGTTTAATATTTCTTTTTTAGGTTCTCCGTACCCCTCTATTCATGCAGGGCGAAAAGCTCTTTTGATGAAGGATAAAGGGGCGCACAGCGATATGAGGAGTTTTTATATTAAAGACAAATTCCTCAATATGAAAGCGGCATTCTCTTTTGATGAGGATGTGGAAATGTGGCATTATCCTATAGAGACTGTTTCTTTATCCGAAGGGGGCGTTGAAAGATTATATCAGGGAACGGCGTTTTTATTTGTGAAGAGATTTGATTTTAACGGCAGTAAAAGAGTAGGATTTACTGTAAATTTTGGAGAGGCAAAATGAGGCAAATAAAACAGTTGTCAGTTGTTAGTTGTCAGTCGTCAGAGCAACAGAGCAGCAGAGCAATAGAACAACAGTCTTCAGCGCAGAAATCTTTAACTACTGCGCTACTGCGCTTCTGCGCTATTGCTCTTATCTCTCTGTTCTCTGTTCACTGTTCACTGTTCACTGCTTATGCTTACGCTGATGATGACCCGCTCGGCCTGATGCGTGATGACGTCCTTTCATATTTTAGGCCTCTGAAGGGCAAGGTTGTATCTGTAATGAATGGCGTAGCTGTAATTAATATCGGTGAAAGCTCAAATGTAAAAAAGGGGATGAGATTTATTGTATTCGGAGAAGGGGCCGTGTTTTTACATCCTGTCACAAAGGCGCCTATAGGAACGCTGGAGGCGGTGATAGGAAAGGCTGAGGTTAAGGAAGTCGGCTATGATACATCCAAGGCATTTATCCTTACGGGTGACGTCAAGGTGTCTGATAAAGTAAGGATTTCAGAAACAGGGGTTAGAATGCTTTTCTATCAGGGCAAAAATGTTGACTGGAGTCTCGGCGACTCATATTACCGTCTCTTAAAGGAGACCGGCAGGTTTGAGCTTGTTGACACGGCAATGGAGACTGATAATGATTCAGAGGTGATTGCTGAGGCAAAGAGGCTTAATGCAGATGTTGTTCTTATTCTGTCTGCAAAGGAGGCAGCCGGAGATACAATGCTGAAACACAGGCTGTTATGGGTGGATACCCCCCCCATCCCCCCTTTAACAAAGGGGGGCGAGGGGGGATTTGCCGAAGATGAGGTAAGGGTCGCTGTTGCATTTATGAAAGAATTAAGGTTTGGCGAAGAATTTTTCGGGCCTCAGAAAGGCGATGTGAGAACCTTTGTGGACCTGCCTTTTGGAGTCAGGCTGCTTACAGCCGGAGATATTGACGGCGACGGCAAGGCGGAGCTTTTGATGAGCACAGGCAGCGATATACGCCTGTATGCGCCGGGCGCGGCCGGAGACCTCAGCAGTCTTTATGAGATTAAAGGCACAGTTAAAGACGACCATATCTGGCTGGATGTGCTGGACATAAACCGGGACGGCAAGGATGAGGTTATCCTGACCCTGATGAAGGATGATATGGTGGTTTCACGCATCTATGAGTTTAAGAAT
Organism: Nitrospirae bacterium CG1_02_44_142; assembly: GCA_001871685.1. Taxonomy (GTDB): domain Bacteria; phylum Nitrospirota; class Thermodesulfovibrionia; order Thermodesulfovibrionales; family UBA1546; genus UBA1546. The sequence goes on along the minus strand of MNVK01000003.1, from coordinate 5,274 downwards.
GGTAAATTTTCCGTGCTGTGGGAAGGCGATGTTTTCTTAAGGCGGATAGGAAATGAACTTATTGCTCAGGGATATGAGCGGGGAGAAGGATATAAAGGCGCTGTCTTTAAAGTTGCCTGGGATAATGGATTTAAAAAAGGAGGCAGTGTAAGCCTTCCCAAGGGTGTGAACATTTATGATTTTACTTTTATAAGCGAGCCCGACGGCAAAAATTTAACGCTTGCATACGATGACACAGGGTATCTGAATCTTTATGATGAGGGCATAAGGGTATGGCGCAGCAGAGGCGATTATGGAGGCTTTCAGACAACATTTAAACGGGCGGCTCCAACTATCATGATAGAGAGGGGAGAATGGGCGGTAAAGGACAGGCTTTCTATGCAGAACAGGGAAATTCTGGTTATAAAGAGAATCCCCCTGGTCGGAATGGCGAAGGGCTTAGGATACAGCAAATCAGAGATTAGAAGCCTATGGTGGACTGGAGTTAACATGGAGGAAAGGACTATCATTGATGATATGCCGGGGAATGCCCTGGATTATACAATCGCAGATAACAGAATCATTATACTTGACAGGCCTGCGCTGGGGATAAAATTCAAGAATATTCTGAAAGGGGAAAACCCTATTGGAACAGTGCTTTATATTTACTCGCTTAAAGGGAGGTAATGCTGCTATACGATAAAATACCGGCTCATGTCGGAGTGATAATGGATGGCAACGGAAGGTGGGCGGAGGTGCGCGGTTTTCCGAGGATAGAGGGACACAGAAGGGGAGCGGAAAGGGCAAAAGAGATTGTTACAGCGGCAAATGAAATAGGCGTCAGGGTGTTGACCCTTTATACCTTTTCTCTTGAGAACTGGCAGAGGCCCAAGGACGAAGTTACGACGCTGATGAAGATACTTGAGATATATCTGAGGAATGAATTCAATGAATTTATGGAGAAGAAGATTGTTTTTAAAGCCATAGGAGAGATATGGATGCTGCCGGAAAATGTGCAGGAACTTATTGCTGAAACAGAGCAGAGAACGGCAGCCAACACAGGGATGACGCTTGTGGCGGCATTGAGCTACGGCGGAAGAAATGAGATTATAAGGGCAGTTAAAAGAATTATTTCTGAAAATGTAAACCCTGATGATATTACAGAGGATTTTTTTGAATCCTTCCTGGACACCGCCGGCATCCCTTCTCCCGACCTTATAATAAGAACGAGCGGCGAAAGGCGTGTGAGTAATTTCCTGCTCTGGCAGGGCGCCTATTCTGAATTTTATTTTACAGAGACCCTCTGGCCTGATTTTACAAAGGATGAGTTTATGGCTGCGCTTAATGATTACCAGACGCGGGAAAGGAGATTCGGCGCTGTCCCTGCGAGGGTGAAGTCCTGATATGCATTTAAAGAGACTGATTATCGCCGCAATTTTACTGCCTCTCATTTATTTATATATCACAATACTTGCGCCTGAATATTTTCTTTTTCTTCTTTTGCTTGCCGCCGCCGCCGCACAGTATGAATTTTATTCAATGTATAACGTCAGAGGCGCCTTAAGATATGCCGGGATAGGTTTTGGTTCAGCGGTAATTTTGCATATGTTTTTTTTAGGGACTTTTTCTGCAGACTTATTTATTTTCTTATTTCTTGCAATTGTTACCTTGAGGCTTTTTTTAAGGCGCAATCCTTCTTCTGCGCTTCATGACGCCTCGTCTGTGGTAACTGCCGTAATATATATCCCCTGGCTGCTTGGGTATCAGCTTTATCTTAGAGAAAACGGAGCTGAGTGGATAATATTCCTTTACGGATGTGTGTGGGCGTCGGACAGTCTGGCTTATTATATAGGCAAGGGCATTGGCAAAAGAAGACTATATGAAGAAGTCAGTCCGAACAAGACAATTGCAGGAGGTGTGGGCTCAATAGCAGGAGGCACGGCCGGCGCCGTTATCCTTAAAATTGCAGTTGTAAATTCTATTCCATTGTCTTTGACGCAAGCGGCTGTTCTTGGGATGCTAATAGGAATTGTGACTATCATAGGCGACCTTGTGGAATCAATGTTCAAACGCGACGCAGGCGTGAAAGACTCAAGCGGCATAGTGCCGGGGCACGGCGGCATACTGGATAAGATTGACAGTATGCTCTTTGCAGGGCCTGTGCTGTATTGGATATCTGTGATATTTGGATTAATAAAATGAAGCATGTAACGATTCTTGGCTCAACAGGCTCCATTGGTAGAAGCGCTCTTGAAGTCCTCTCAAGATGCCGTGACAGGTTTAAGATTGTCGGGCTGACCGCTAAAAATAATATAGAACTGCTTGAAAAACAAATTAGGGCCTTTAATCCGGAGATTGCGGCGGTGGCTGATGAGGCGGCCGCATCGGAGCTCAGCAAGAAACTTGGAATCAGGGTGCTTTCGGGCGACAGCGGCATTGCAGAGGCTGCATCTTATGATAAGGCTGATTTTGTTCTTTCAGCAATAATAGGATTTGCAGGTCTTCTTCCGACTCTTTCTGCTGTAAGGGCAGGAAAGACAATCGGGCTTGCCAATAAGGAATCGCTTGCAGCGGCTGGAGAAATAGTTATGCGGGATGCGGTAAAGTCCGGCGCAAAGATAATCCCTGTGGACAGCGAGCACAGCGCAATATTCCAGTGCATTGAAGGCCGGAGCAGGGAATCTGTAAAGAGGATAGTGATTACAGCATCGGGAGGCCCGTTTCTTGGCAAGAGCAGAAGCGAATTGAATAAGGTTACAATAAAAGATGCGCTGAAACATCCTAACTGGGATATGGGAAAGAAAATCACGATAGACTCCGCAACGCTGATGAATAAAGGGCTTGAGGTTATAGAGGCGCACCGCCTCTTTGGTTTCTCCCCTGATATGATAGATGTGCTTATACATCCGCAGAGCATAATTCACTCAATGATTGAACTGAAAGACAGAAGCTGCATAGCGCAGCTTTCCGTGCCTGACATGAAGGGACCCATTGCTTATGCGCTTTCATATCCTGAAAGGCTTGATGACCCCATGCCGTTTCTTGACCTGAGCGCTGTCGGCAAACTCACATTCCAGAAACCTGATACAGAAGGCTTTCCCTGTCTTCTATATGCTTATGAGGCAATGAAGGAGGGAGGGACAATGCCTGCTGTGCTTAATGCTGCGAATGAAGTTGCGGTAAATGCCTTCCTGCAAAGTGAAATAGGTTTTAATGAGATTCCCGTTGTCATCAATAATACGATGCAGCTGCATGATAGAAAATCAGCCTTAGAAGTTGATGCTGTTGTAGAGGCTGACAGGTGGGCAAGAGAGAAGGCTAAGGCGATGATTGCAAAGTTGAATTAGAAAAATAACATTTGGTGAATAGGTGAATGGGTGAATAGGTTTTTTGCGATTCCCCGATTTACCTGAAAGCGATTCACCGTTTAAGGAGATAAAGATGACAGTTCTTTCAGCGATAGTATTGTTGGGCATTTTGATATTTGTGCATGAACTCGGGCATTTCCTTTTTGCAAAGAAGCTTGGGGTCAGGGTTCTGAAATTCTCGCTTGGTTTTGGCCCTAAACTCATTGGCAGAAAATACGGAGACACGGAATATCTTGTTTCTGCAGTTCCGCTCGGCGGCTACGTGAAGATGCTGGGAGAAGAGTCCGGCGACGAGATGAAAGAAGATGATAAACCGTTTGCATATAATTACCAGCCTGTGTGGAAAAGATTCCTGATAGTTTTTGCAGGGCCTGTGTTTAATCTGTTCTTTGCCGCTGCTATCTTTTTTTTCGTATTTCTTTCAGGCGTCCCTGTGCCCAAGCCTTATGTAGGAAAAGTCATGGAGAATTCTCCTGCGGCCGCGGCTGGACTTATGACCGGAGATAGGATTGCGGCTGTCAGCGGGAATACTGTATCCGGATGGGATGACATTGACGCCTCTGTAAATAAAAGCCGCGGTGAAAGGCTTCTTTTCAAAATAGAGAGAGAAGGCAGGCTTATTGAGCTTTCCGTAACTCCGGAAAAGAAAACAGGCAAAAACATATTTGGTGAAAATACAGAGGTTATTGATATCGGCATTATGCCTCTTTTATATCCAGAGGTTGGCGAGGTGATGAAAAACACTGCTGCTGAAAAAGCCGGCATAAAGAAAGGCGACAGAATTGTTGAGATAGACAGCGCTCCTATTAAAACTTGGCATGATATGACAGAGATAATACATGGAAGCCCTGAAAAACCTCTCAGACTTAAAATAAAACGGGATGAAAATTTTCTGGAATTGACTGTAACCCCTGGAAAAAAGACCTTCAAGTATCCAGACGGCACGGAGAAACAAATCGGGCTTATAGGCATAGGTCCCGCAGGCAACAATGTAATAAAAAAATATAATCCTCTTAAGGCGGCGTCATTAGGGGTTAAGAGAACGTGGGATATGGTCGTTCTCACAGTTGTTATGGTTATTAAACTTATACAAAGGATTATTCCGGCTGACACACTGGGCGGGCCTATAATGATATTTCAGATGGCCGGACAGCAGGCGTCTCTTGGCGCCATGAACTTTTTTGTATTTATGGCTTTGATAAGTATAAATCTGGGCGTGCTTAATCTTTTGCCGATTCCTGTTCTTGACGGAGGGCATATACTGTTTCTCGGCATTGAAGCAGTAAGACGAAAACCGTTGAGCGAGAAAGTAATAATGACAGCTCAGAAAATCGGACTTGCAATAATAATTACATTGACTGCTTTTGCTTTTTATAATGACATAGTGAGGTTTATCAGCGGGAAGACAATGCCTTAAAGCGGCGGGCATTACAGATGAAACACACATGCCTCAAAGAGATGCAGAGGGCAATGACTGAATAGAGGTATTTTCGGGTGAAAAAGATACTAAACCGGAATGAATTGAAGAAGGCTGTTGACGCGGCGCAGGCTGCCGGCAAAAAGGTTGTCTTTACCAACGGCTGTTTTGACATACTGCACATAGGACATATAAGGTATCTCAGGGATGCAAAGGCGCTCGGAGATGTGCTTGCCATTGGTTTGAATTCGGATAAATCTGTTTCTAAGATAAAACCCGGAAGGCCTATTAATCCAGAAGGCCATAGGGCGGAGATTTTGTCTTCGCTTGAGATAGTGGATTATGTAACCCTGTTTGATGAAGAAACGCCCTATGAACTGATTAAACTGCTCAAGCCCGATGTCAATGGGTGCGCTGATCTGCTCAAGACATATCCCAAATGCCGCTGTGCGACTGGATAAAATAAATCTGTCCCCTTTATTTCTTTTCGTGGATTGAAGGAGGTTGAGC
>MNVK01000031.1 GCA_001871685.1 Nitrospirae bacterium CG1_02_44_142 | reverse complement strand
AGCTATTACCGCGGGATGTCCATCCTCAAGGGCAGCCTCCAAATAATCTGCCATGTCCTTCTCGGTCTTAAGATATTTCGCCACATCGTAAAGGCGAGTCTCAATCTTTTTCTGTGCCATAATTTTTAAGTCAAATTGGCCGATGTTGTAGTTTTGCCGATACTGCGCCCGAGAAGATACACAACTAACTGATTAAGGCTCACTCCCTGCTCCACAGCTTTCCTTACAAGTTCCCTGTGAAGATCTTTCGGCACCCGCACATTAAACTTACCGCTTTTGGATTGTGGCACTGGAAGATTATCTTTCTCACATATTTCAAGATACTCTTTGATTGCAGCCTTTGCATTTCTTAGAGCTTCAATTTCGGTAATGCCTCCAGTAAATATAGAAGGAAGGTCTGGAATGCGAGCATAAAACCCACCTTCTTCATTTGGCTCTATTATTATTTCAAACTCTTTATACATAACCCTCCTCCTTTAAATACGCAAGTATTTTTTTAACATCCGCCATTGCTGTAAATTTCTTGCTGCCATGCGGTTTTACCACCATAATAATATTTCTGTCCTTCCTAAATGTATAATGAGACCCCCTGCTTCTTATCTTAAATCCCAACCCGTTAAGCAAAGATTCTATGTCCTCAAACCTTACATTCTTAGGATTGTTCCTCGTCCTCTGCAATAGCTTGTCAATCTTAGACATTTTTTATGGTATCACATATAGTGGCATATTTCAACAGGCTATAGGCGTTACTAACGGTTATTAATCATACCCAGACTCTAAATGTGTGGCGCCACACATTTAGATATGTGGAGCTTAATTCTTCTCTCTACTAAGCTTAGTAAGCTTAGTTATAAAACTTAATAACCTCTCATTTGGAAATATTCGTTAACGAACATACCTATCCCTAAATGGCTGACAGTAAGCGCACTCGCAAAATCCCACAGATATCTATCTTGTATGCACCTGCTCTTTAGGGCGCACAATATTAAGACGCATTGTTTTAATGGCTGCATCCGTACTATTCCGAGTCTTCGCTATTAGCGCCGCTGGCGAAAGGCTTTTTGTTTTGTTATAGTTTTCTTCTCTAACCTTATGTATCCACTCAAGGGATTTATATTTCCGCATCTCCACCGCCTATCACCTCCTCTGGAGAAATAATTTCAGCGGCTCAATTTTGCAGCAGCAAGCCGATTCAGGCTTACTCCAACTTCCGCCGCCTTTATCGCAAGGTCTTTGTGCGCCTCAGGTGTAACTCTCACAACAAATTTTCCGCTGTAACGACGATTTGCTATAGGTTCAGGAATATCCTCGCCAGTTCTTTTCATATCCTCTATAACTTCAGCAACAACCTTGCGAATACCCTTCAAGGCATCTTCAGGTGTTTTTGCCAACCAGCTAAGGCTCGGAAATTCAGCGCATAACCCAACATACTCATTATCCTCTACTGACCATGTTACTCTATAAGTATAGTGGTCATTTTTTATTCCCATAATTCACCTCCAAAAGTTCAATAGCTTTAAGTACCTGTTTCACTTGATATGCTTTAGCCTTCCCTTTATTGTTTTGAATATTAATCCGTGGATCTCCCTGCCACGGTGTTTTATATATCCTATGGCTGCTTCCTTTTTGACGGCCCGCTCCAAAATAATAATCACAAACAATAGATAAATCAGAAAACCGTATATTCTGCGGAGTGGTCTTCATCTGCATAACTATCTCAGCGACCTTACTCATTGCTTAAATTATAGTATCAATAATAGTATCATGTCAATATCATTGCCGGGACCAACCTATGCGCCCGCCTTCTCTTGCTTCCACCCCTCACATTCTTGCCTGCTCCGCCATCTTTCGGCGTGTTTAACTTATTGTTTTTATTGGCATTTTTTTAATTGGGGTGTAATTAAGGTGTAAATACGGTGTGATTAAGGTAGTTAGTAATAGTTAGTAATCATAACCTAATAGTATAGTTTAGGCATCTAAACTTTTATAATCAGATTGCAATTTCAGGTTCTGCAGGTTCTAAACTTTATACGTATAAAGTTTTTGATGCGACCCTTACTAAGCTTACTAAGCTAAGTAAGCTTAGTAATAAGCTTTTCGCAAAATCACACAAAATATCATCGGCTCAATTTAGCGGCAGCAAGCCGGTTTAGGCTTACCCCAACTTCCGCCGCCTTTATTGCAAGGTCTTTGTGTGCCTCAGGTGTTCTAACCCCTCATTAAAATTTAAACCATAACAGGATGCAGTTCCGTATATGCCCTCACTCTTTCCAATGCCTTTTCCTTTTTAACCTTGATTTTATAAAGCTCATACTGTGTTTGCAAGTTAAGCCATAATTCCTCTGATGTGCCAAAATACCTTGCAAGTCTAATCGCCATTTTAGGACTTATACCCCTTTTATGGTTTATAATTTCATTTATCGTTCTGAATGTGGTATCAATATCTTTAGCAAGCTGAGTCTGGGATATTTCCAACGGCTCCATAAACTCATGCAATAAAATATCGCCCGGGTGAGTTGGCTCCCTTTTAATATTAAACATATTTTCCCCTCCTTTTCAGTGATAATCGGTTATTTCTACTTCATAAACATCATGATCATGCCATTTAAAAACTATTCTATACTGGTCATTTATTCTGATACTATGTTTGCCCTTATGCTTGCCTTTTAACGCCTCAAGCCTATTGGCTGGCGGTCTTTTGAGATCGTCTAACCTTATAATTGCATTTAAATAATCCAGCTTCCGGATTGCAACCTTACAAACACCTAAAGGAAATTTTTTACTCTTTCCTATTGTGTAGAGGTGTTCGGTCTCCCTGTTGTTAAATGACCTAATCACTTTATACCAGTATAACACATATCGTTATAATTGTTGTCAAGCGTACGGCAATGTGCCACGATTTACACCAAGAATAGGATCCTCTTTTACTATCCCCCTTGACAATACTAACTAAGCTTAGTAAGCTTAGTTATATGAGTAAGCGCTCAAAGGTAATCGTAATAGCGAATAGCAAAGGCGGCCCCGGGAAGTCCACAATAGCATGTAATTTGGCGGTCGAGGCAGCCAGGGAAAAGAAAAAGGTCCTGCTAATAGATGCGGACGAGCAGCAGAGCTCTCTTAACTTTAGATCTGCCAGGGCCGAAAACGAAACTCTCACACAATTTCAGGCCGTCAGCATCGCAAAAAATACCATTCACAAAGATATTGGATCATTTACCGATTTTGATTATATCTTCATCGATGCCGGCGGCCGTGACAGCGCAACACTGCGCAGCGCTATATTAAGCGCCCGCCCTCTCCTTCTTATTCCTGTATTGCCGTCACAATATGATATCTGGGCAACAGCCAAGACAATAGAGATACTAGAAGAGGCGCGTAGTCTTATGGACATTAAAGCGGTCCTACTGCTAAACCAGGTGAACCGTAATACCACTATCGCCAAAGACGCTCTGGAAGCCCTACAGGAGTTTAAGCTGCCTATATTGGATACAGAGATATGCCAGCGGATCGCTTTTAAGCGCGCCATAACCGAGGGCAAGGGAGTATCTGAATACGAGCCGGCCGGGAAGGCAGCTGCTGAAATAAAAAATCTATGGAAAGGGGTAAAAGAAAAATGGTTATGACAGTAAAGCCTAAAAAAGAAAAAGACATTGAGAAATTTATCCACGGCGCCGCCTCGGATAAAAATCTAACAAAAGAGACTGAGCACAAAACCTTTTTACTTAGGATACAGAAATCTCTCTGGTCGGCAGCAAGAACTAGTGCTCAGCAAGATGATGTATCACTGCACGATTGGATTATTGATGCCATAGCCCGGAAGCTTGGGTAAACTAACTAAGCTTAGTAAGCTTAGTTAGTTTAGTAATTCAACTTCTCTCAGGGGAGATATTCCTCTATAGGCTTAAAAGTCACATTATCCCAGTCATAACTGTATTTTTGTCTGTTTCGCATTCTCTTTCTCTCCGCAAATTCCCTTACTTCATGGAACAGATCATGCATTTTTTCTATAAAAAGGCTCTGTCTATTTTTTGTATGAGTATCTTTTTGAAACACGGTAAATTCGTCTTCATATGTCGAATTAAACATATACATTTCTTTCATTTTGAGGGCGGTAAGTCTGTATTTCTTTGGGAAACCACTCATATTTATTGTTCTCAAGACGTCAGCCCATACCTCCTCCTCTATCTCAAGGAGAGCGCCGGGATTACGCCTTAACTGATTTGCGTGCCAATCAAAATATCCTGACATATATAAATTCCTCCTATTCTATTCTTTCCCTGTGATAAATTTTTTTATCTGTCCGAAAACAAAAAAGGGCATCCGAAAAATAAAAACAATAACAGGAATAAAGGCAAAGCCACTCATCAACCATAGCGCCCTTTTCCATCTTTTATTTAAATTAAATTTTTTAACGCTGTCATCATCAAGCCCAAATAGAATAGACACAATTACAAGCAGAAGATAGAGAATTGTTAAATGAAAGAGAGATACTTTATCCATGGTTCACCCCCTGTTGTGGAATGTTCGTTAACGAAACTATAATTCAGTTAGAAATTATTATACAAGAAAAAACATAATAGCGGTGAGTTATAATATATTCTGTGGAATTCAAAAAAGTCATCACAACCATTCTTCTCGAACTGGATAAACATGATATCCCTTATGCATTGATTGGAGCTGTTGCAATGGGATTCTGGGGAATACAAAGGGATACGGTAGATGTGGATGTCCTTGTAAAAGAGAGAGACAGAGAAAAAGTTATAGCTTTAATAAAGTCTTTCGGTTATGACCATATAGTAAGCTCCAAATTTGCTGACCAGTTTTCCCATATTCTAAAAAACATGGGGTTAGTAGACTTTCTTTATACACAGAGAGAAAAGGGGATAATAGAGTCAAGCAGAGCATTTAAAAGCGGGGGCATAGACATACAGGTTGCACTGCCCGAGGATATTATCGGAATGAAACTTGATGGAATCCGGAACAATCCCAAAAGGGAAATGAAGGACTGGGCGGATATTCAGTCTATAGTTGAGATTATTGGTGACAATCTTGACTGGGAAAAAATCAGGCATTATTGTAAGATAACAGATATGGAGAATGCGTATGAGAAAATCCTTAGTTTTAGGTGATATTACGGATTCCGAATTAGAGGAATTTAACACTGCCACCGAAACGATGCGGCGGAATAGGCTCCGTTTTGCCAGCACAGAAGATGTTGATAGTTATTTCCAATTTCTCGAAGACCGGCAGGCGCTGTTTAATACGTCTCAAACAATCCACAGAGAATGTTCTATAGAAAAGAGTCACATTTTATAAGCAGTTTCATCTTCCTCCAGTACTTATGCCTTCTGCTTCCCTGCAGATAGAACTAATACTACATTTCTGTTTGAGAAACCCGACTTGTGCTTCCCTGTCTGACGCGGCACGAGGAGAAAAAGGGATTTCTTCTCAAGGAGCTCTGTAAATTCAGCGTTCGGTCTATATAAAGGCTATTAAGATTTTTCTGGTTCGTCGCCATAGTCGTCATATATGATTGCATATGACGATAGCAATATCAACGTTGAACGCATGTTTAAGAAAAAAATTTCGTTGACGAAACTTTTAGGGGATATCTGGCTTTTTTTCTTCCTCAATTAGCCTTTCAAGCGCCTATGGCTGCCTGCTTCGTCAGGCAGCCAGTTTTTCCCCTTACAAATCTTTCCCCCTCATTCTATATATATAAATGCATTTAAGCTGTCAACTTTCGTTAACGAAAGTTAACAGCTTGACATCCTCCCCCTGTCTAAAGACAGGGGGAGGATGTCAACATAAAAGAACGGAACCAACCGGTTATAAATTGTCACCGGTTCAAAACCATGAAATCAAGCCAAAACTGCGACAGGCTTAATATCAGTAAGTTTTCTAATAATTTTTTCCTGTGCAATTTGTATATCGTAGTTCGACTGCAAGTTCATCCAAAACTGCGGGGACTGCCTCAGATACTTTCCGATTCTAAGGGCAATATCTCCAGTCATAGGTCTGGAACCGTTAATAATATAACTAACCCGCATGGGCGACACGCCGATAGCATGCGCAAGACGAGCCTGAGAGATGCCGA
>MNVK01000102.1 GCA_001871685.1 Nitrospirae bacterium CG1_02_44_142 | reverse complement strand
CCAACTGAGATCACTCTCAATTTTCCCCTCAATCATACCCCTTCAAGCGCGGGAATTTCAAGAGAGGGGAAGTACGGTAAAGGGGAACTATATAATAAGGCTTAGTTTAACTGGCAGTTAAAGAAGATTAATGTCGTCTTGCTATAAATATTTTATGGCGTTTTATCTCAGTGGGAGACACATTCGTTGCACAATCCCGCATTCCCCTGCCAGCATTAAGCAGAAAAGTGCAAAAATGCAATAGTGCGAAAGTAAGCAAGCGGGCAAGTCTGGAAGTTTATTTTCAAAGCTGAGAGATTGCCTCCTCGCTTCGCACAAACGTGTGGCAGGCTTCGCAATGATACGTCTTCAAAACGACCATCTTCGTTTGCCCGTTTGGGTCAGTAACAATTCCCGGAGTAATGGATACACTTAGATTGGCTACGCCCCTGCAATGCGGGCAATATAAAACCTGCATCGGCGCCATATTATTTTCTATCTCGTTGCTCACGTCCGCTTTTTTCTGGTATGTTTGACGCCGTAAACTGCCGGCTCTTCGGCCACACGCATTTCACCTCCCTTTTTCTCAAGTTCAAATGTAACACGGACGTGGGCGTGAAGTGCTTCGGCCACCCGGCGCAGCATGCTGAGTGAGTGGCCTTCATAGCCGGGTGACTCCAGCCGGCTGACCTGCTGCTGCGATGTCTTCAGGAGCTTTGCGAGATCTTTCTGCGAAAGGCCAGCCTGCTGTCTAAGGGCAGAGAGCTGCAGAGCCACGTCCCATGCCTCGCCTGCCCGCTCAAAGCGGTCAGCAAACGCCGGGTTTTTCAACTGCTCTTCAAGGTAACGATCGAAATTAGTTTTTTCCACTATTTTCCTCTTTTCTGCCAGTCGCGCATCCTATACTTTGCGGTCCCGATATCGCGGGCCGGTATAGTTTGGCCTTTGTTGCGAATAGCGTGCACTGCAACTATCCGGCGATTCCTTACAAAAAACCAGAGTACTCGTGTATTGAGTTTACCAACATGACGGAGTTCAAAGAGCCCGCCGCCGAGCGACTTGGCTAATGGCTCCCGGTGATACAGCCGGTTTCTCAGTTTCGCCAACCCGGCAAAGACGGCTGCAAAATCATCCGGATCAGAGGTCTTTAGTTTATCCATGAACTCCCGAACAGGACACGTTCCAACCGCTGTCTCATAAAATTCTACAGTAAAAGTCATGTCCATGTCAACACTAATATTGATGTATTGCTCACCATCTGTATGCCTCCAAAATTTTTCCCATCAATCATATCCCACAGCAGTGCAAAAGTTCAATAGTGCAGAAGGCTTAACTGCAAGGGCAAGGATTCGAGGGTTCAATCCGCCTTCGCTGGTTTCAGCTACGGCGGACAGGGGGGCGACTCTTCGCTGCGCTTCGAAAAGTCTGCAACCTGCAAATCTAACGAGGTCTCTTGCGCCTAACCTTATTCCGCAAAATTATATTAATTTATGGATTATATTTCCACAAATTTTGACAAATTTATGGAAATATGCTAATTTAATCCAGAATGATTAAACGTGCTTATAACCTTGAAGACTTGGTTCAGCCTAATAAAGTGCTTGTTATTTATGGGCCGAGGAGGGTTGGCAAAACCACGCTCTTAAACAACTATCTTTCCGGAATCAAAGCAAAATACAAGCTTGATTCCGGAGATAATATAAGAGTCCAGCAGGCTTTAAGCTCTCAGGACTTTAACAAAATAACTGAATATGCGTCAGGATATGACCTGATAGCAATTGATGAGGCACAGCAGGTTCCTAATATCGGCATGGGATTAAAAATTATTGTTGATCAGATTTCCGGCATTACAATAATTGCAACCGGTTCTTCATCGTTTGACCTTGCCGGCGCCGTAGGCGAGCCGCTAACAGGCAGGAAGACAACGATTACTCTTTATCCTATTGCACAGATGGAGCTTATTTACAAGTATAACAGACATGAATTAAAGGAAAAACTTGAAGAGTTTCTCGTCTTCGGCTCTTATCCTGAAGCTATCACCGCAAAAAGCCGCAAGGATAAGATTGCCATTCTTGAAGAGCTCGTCAGTTCTTATTTACTTAAAGATGTCCTTGCCCTTGACAGGGTAAAGAGCTCAAAGGTTCTGCTCGATTTGCTGAAACTTATCGCCTTTCAGACAGGCAGCGAAGTCTCACTAAATGAATTAGCCACACAGCTAAAGCTTGATGTTAAGACCATAGGCAGATATCTGGATATTTTTGAAAAGGCATTTATTATTAAACGCATAGGCGGATTCAGCAGAAATTTGCGCAAGGAAATCGTAAGCAAGGCAAAATATTATTTTCTGGATAATGGCGTCAGGAATGCCGTCATCTCTCAGTTTAACCCGCTTGACAGCAGAAACGATATAGGTATTTTGTGGGAAAACTTCATGGTAACAGAGCGTATTAAAAAATGTGCCTACCGAAATATTTACGGATCATTCTACTTCTGGCGCACATACGACGGACAGGAAGTGGATCTGGTTGAAGAACGTGAAGGGAAACTTTACGGATATGAATTCAGGTGGTCAGCCAAAGATAAAATGAAGACACCTAAGGACTGGCAGAAAACATATGCTAATGCGGAACTTAAGCTGATTAACAGAGAGAACTATCTGGATTTTATCCTGTAATTTTTTGCTTCACCTGTCAGCCTCTCCTGCCAACATCATGGCAGCATAGAAAAATTACTGCCGTGAGAGTCTGAATAGCAACTTTTTGATAATCCCCAGGCTTTGCCTGACAGAGACCTTATCTGTTTCTATTGTCAATTCCGGTTTTTTCGGCTCTTCATACGGCACATTCATGCCGGGCACAGGCCAGCCCTTCGCGCCTTTTTTGTAAATGCCTTTCGGAGCTTTGTGAGTGCAAGTCCTTTCCCTCTCTCTTTTCATAGCGGCTCCCAGCGGACATTTCAGATATATCTCTGAATATTTCGGGATTAGCCTTCTTGCAAGGGTTCTCCACTTTCTCAGATTTCCTGTCGCATCTATTATTACGTTATGCCCCTGCCCTGCCATTATCTTTGCAAGATATACAAGTGAACGGTAAACGACATCCCTCTCAAAATCCGAATATGTCGGTTTTGGCGTTACCACCTTTCTAAACTCATCCATCCTTAATATGATAAATTCCGGATAGAGTTTTTTAATTCCGTCAGCAAGCGTGCTCTTCCCGCTTCCCGGAAGCCCTGTTATCCACAATGCAAAACCCTTCAAATCCCCCCTTCCCCCCTTTGCTAAAAGGGGGTGAGGGGGGATTATTTTTGTTTCTTTTTGCATACTATGAGTCTACTATTTAAGGAGAAATATGGCAATTCAATAATCCCGTGTGGTATCATATCTCATCTTTTTTATGCCTTTTCTCACGAAAAATTCGTGCAATAAAATGTCATTGCGAGTCCTGATAACTTCGGGACGAAGCAATCTTGGAATACGAGATTCCTCGCTTCGCTCGGAATGACAAACAGGGTTGGAACATGGCTGAAATTGTCCCTTTCAAGGGAGTCCTCTACAATACGTCCAAGGTTTCAGGGGAGGAGGTAGCAGCGCCTCCTTACGATATTATTACGCCTGAATACAAAGAGAAACTCTACGGCAAAAGCCCTTATAACATTGTAAGGATTGATTTCGGCAAGGAACTTGAGGGCGATAACGAATCACAGAATAGATATACAAGGGCTTCAGATTATCTTAATTCCTGGCTAAAAGATGGAATCCTGCATGTAAGTAAAGCCCCTGCTTTTTACGCATATGAAGTGGATTACAGCATTAAAGGCAGCCGTAAAAGGCTCAGAGGTTTTTTCAGCCTCATGCGTCTTGAGGAACTCGGCAGGGGAGTATATCCGCATGAATGCACGCACTCAAAACCAAAGGCTGACAGGCTGAATCTTTTAAGAATATGCAGGGCCCATATAAGCCCGATTTTTTCACTCTATAACAGCCCTGAGAAAAAGGCGTCCGAAATAATGAACAGGGTTATGCTTCGCAAGCCATATATGGAGGCAAAAGATTTTGACGGCGCAATCCACAGGCTGTGGGTTGTTGAAGGTGAGAAGGATATTGAAATAATCCGGAAGGACCTGAAAGGAAAGCCGGTGGTTATTGCGGACGGCCATCACAGATATGAGACAGCCCTTGAATTCCAGAAGGAGATGAACAAGCTATCAGCGCCCCCCCCTCCCCCCCTTAATAAGGGGGGGATTGAAGGGGGGGTGAAACCCTGGGATTACGTTCTTATGTTCCTGGCGAATATGTCGGATGAAGGGCTGACAATCCTTCCTGCGCACAGGCTTGTTAAAAATCTGCCTGAAAATTTCCTTGATATCCTGTCAGGGCATTTTGCCGTTGAGGGTCTTGCCGCAGACGCCGACATTATAGAGATGTTATCCCGCAATGAACATGCAATCGGCTTATGTCATCGCAGCAGCGATAAGCTGTATTTGCTCAGGCATAAAGGCGCTGGGCTTGAAAATATAAATCCCGCATTAAAAGAACTTGATGTTACCATACTACATGAACTAATATTTAAGAAACTGCTTAATATTACCGAGGTGGCATACGAGATGGACACTGCGGAAACAATAAATATGGTTAGAAAAGGAATCTATGATGCGGCCTTTCTCCTGAATCCTACGGGAGTTAAAGACGTTGAGAGAGTTGCCCTTTCAGGAGAAAGAATGCCGCCAAAATCCACATATTTTTATCCCAAGCTTTTAACCGGTATGGTTATGTATAAATTTTAGGTTCTATGTTTTAGGTTTTAGGTTCTAGGTTTTAGGCTCTAGGTTTTAGTCTAACACCTGATACCTGACGCCTGGTACCTGACACCTGATAAAAAAGGAGGATTTTGTATGTCGGTTAAGGTAGCGATTAATGGATTCGGAAGGATTGGAAGAGTTTTCCTCAGGCAAAGCGCAGGGGTAAAAGATTTTGAGGTCGTTGCAATAAATGACCTTACAGATGCAAAGACCCTGGCGCACCTGCTTAAGTATGACTCGGTGCACGGGATATTTAATGCAGATGTAAAGGCAACTGACAATGGCATAAGCGTCAACGGTAAGGAAATAAAAATCATGGCTGTCACAGAGCCGGAGAAACTTCCATGGAAAAGTCTCGGCGTTGATGTGGTCCTGGAATCAACAGGCAGATTTACGGACAGAGCCTCTGCCTCAAAACACCTTGATGCGGGAGCAAAATGGGTGATAATATCAGCGCCTGCAAAAGACCCTGATGTTACAGTATGTCTTGGAGTAAACGAAGAAACGCTGGACCCTTCAAAGCACAAGATAATCTCAAACGCATCTTGCACAACCAACTGCCTTGCGCCTGTTGCAAAGGCGCTGCATCAGGAATTCGGCATAGTGCGGGGGTTGATGACAACAATACATTCATATACAAATGACCAGCGTATTCTGGACCTTCCGCATAAAGATTTAAGGAGGGCCAGGGCTGCTGCAATGTCTATGATACCGACAACAACCGGCGCTGCCAAGGCAGTGGGCCTTGTCTTGCCTGAACTAAAAGGCAAACTTGACGGCATGTCAATAAGGGTTCCGACCCCTAATGTCTCTATTGTGGACCTGGTGGCTGAACTCAAAAAAGATACGTCTGCAGAGGAAGTGAATGCGGCCTTAAAAAAAGCGGCTGAAGGCAAGATGAAAGGGATTCTCCAATATACAGAGGAGCCTGTTGTGTCAATAGACTTTAACGGCAATGCCCATTCTTCTATTGTTGACGCATCTGTTACAAAAGTTCTGGAAGGCAGGATGGTGAAAGTTATCGCATGGTATGATAATGAGACCGGTTACAGTTCGCGGGTTCGCGACCTGATAATCTATCTCACAAAGAGGAGTTAAGCTGTCATGGCAAGGAAGAATAATAACAACAATCCAGTCTCTATTAAAGACGTCCTGAACAAGCTTACGATTGAAGAACTGGACATCAAAGGCAAGAGGGTTTTTATCAGGGCGGACTTTAATGTGCCGCTGGATGATAACCTTACCATCACTGATGACCGCAGGATTCGTTCCACCCTGCCGACAATAGATTATGCGATAGACGAAAGGGCCAAGGTTATACTCAGCTCTCACCTTGGAAGGCCCAAAGGAAAGGTTGACCCCAGATTTACCCTTGCGCCTGTTGCAAAGAGGCTGCAGAGGCTTCTGGGCAAGGAGGTTATCTTTGCGCCTGACTGCATAGGGACTCAAGTAGAAAGCATTGTTTCAAAGATGAAGGAGGGCGACGTTGTTCTTCTGGAGAATCTCAGATTCCATCCCGGCGAAGAAAGAAACGATGAAGAATTTGCTAAGGCGCTTGCGAGGCTCGCAGATTATTATGTGAATGACGCCTTTGGAGCAGCGCACAGGGCGCACGCATCAGTGGTCGGCATTACAAAGTTTCTGCCTTCAGCGGCAGGCTTTCTGATGAGAAAGGAAATAGAATATCTTAAGGGGACAGTGCATAATCCTGTAAGGCCGTTTGTCGCCATACTCGGAGGCGCAAAGGTCTCAGGCAAGATAGGCGTTCTTGAAAATCTTGTTGATAAGGTTGACAAGGTCATAGTAGGCGGCGGAATGGCATACACTTTTATTAAGGCAATGGGCTATGAGGTCGGAGATTCGCTTGTTGAGACAGAGATGCTTGAATTTGCGGATATGATAAGAAAAAAACTGGTAAAAAATAATGTGAAGTTTTATCTCCCTGTTGACAGCGTGATAGCGCAGAGCATGGAAGCCGGCTCCGAGACAAAACTGGTTACTACGCAGGAGATTCCAAATGGCTGGAGGGCGCTTGATATAGGGCCTGCGTCTGTTAAACTCTTTGCAGAGGCTCTGCAGGACGCAAAGACAATATTATGGAATGGGCCTATGGGCGTTTTTGAGATAGATGCATTCTCAAGGGGCACTTTCGCTATTGCCAATTCTGTGGCTGATGCGTATGCTCTCACAATAGTTGGCGGAGGGGACACAGATATGGCGGTGCATAGGGCAGGAGTATCAGATGCTATATCTTTTATATCAACAGGAGGCGGAGCGTCGCTTCAACTGCTTGAGGGCAAGGAACTGCCGGGCATTGCAGCATTGACGGATAGAAAAGAAGAATAGGTTTTTTGCTGACAGCTATAAGCTAAGAGCTATCAGCTATTCACGGGCGATTAGCTCAGTGGTAGAGCGCTTCCTTCACACGGAAGAGGCCGTGGGTTCGATACCCTCATCGCCCACCATTTCTTGGATGCTTCTTAAAAGTAAAAAAGGGATATAGATTTTATTTCCTCTCAAATGAAGAGGACAGAATCCATATCCATGTAACATGCGAGGACGGAGAAGCTAAATTTTGGATAGAACCGA
>MNVK01000034.1 GCA_001871685.1 Nitrospirae bacterium CG1_02_44_142 | reverse complement strand
AAAGGCATCAGAATTCAGACAAACTCCCAGCATACGGAAAGCATAGGAGAGGGTTATGTCGGGAAGATTGTATTCAGCAAGAATCTGGCTGTGGCAAAGTAGGACTAAAAAGGTGAAAATGAGATTAATTAGAACCGTTGTTCCCCATTTTATATCAGGAAGAGGGGAGATGAGAAGAATTGAGTATGGTGTCCCCAGAATTCTTTTGCCAGGGAGATGAGAAGAATTGAGTATGGTGTCCCCAGAATTCTTTTGCCAAACGATAAAGGTCCCTTTGATGGCGGTCACTGTAGAAAAGTGCCTGGTAGTGACGGTAAGGAAAATGAAATTATGCGGTGTTGTAAAGAGACTGCCAATAAGGGAATTTGGTTCCCTCCAGTAAATGACTGTCATGAAGCAGCGGATGACTGCATAAAGGGTGCTGAATTGAAAAACCCTGGTGTTCCTGGGGGAAGAGTAGGTAAACCCTGTGATCCGTGCGGTCGTGGCGCAAGTGGAAGCTGGTAATTGGAATGGTGAGATCAATTTGTATTGATTTTGTATTTGTTCTTCTAAGTCTAAATTTATTTTGCCTAAATAGCTGTAGTGCAGAAAATATGGGTCATTACTATACGGACGTGCCTCACCTCTTTGTATATAAACATGATGATCTTCTTAACTATGTTAAAAAAGCAGGCTATTCTGACGCAAGTCTTGATGAGGTAACAAGAAATTCTACGGGCACGATTCTTTATCTTCATGACTATTATAGAGCCGATAAAAGAAGCATAATATTATCCGTCTCGGCAGGTGGAGAGATTAAAAAAATTCTACCTCCGTCGGGAGGTGGATATTTGAATGATCAGGGTGAATTCGTTGCATGGGTGGATGATGTTAAGAAAGGTCTTCGTTTCAAGAATGGCTACTTTCGGGATATTGTTCCATCTGGTTATTTTGGTGTGGATCCAAGTGGCAAATTTTATTTCATTGGCTATACTTCTGGGGTAAAGGTTATCAATAATGAGACTGTTCAAACCGGCCCTCTTAAATATTTTACAGAGATTTCAAGTATCGATGAACCTACTAAGGTTTTATATAGTACAAATATCAGGGTGGAAAATATATTTTTCAGAGACAACAGGATTTATCTCTTTGCGCGTAATGTCCGTAACTTTAAAGGACTCGGCGATTATGAGGAGCATGAGATAATATGTCAAATTCTGAAGAAGGCTGATTCAATGTTTGTGTTAGAAGAACAAATAAACATACCGCGCCCTAAGCCAAGTCCAAGCCCATTCGCCGTTGTAGACCTTGATCCGTGGTCAGACAATGTTTTGCTCGTCGATGTTAAAGACATGCCATTTTCATTTTTGACTGCGTGGTATCTTTTCGACCTCAAATCAAAAAAGATGACCAAAGTTGGCCGTGCAAAAGATTACGGTTTTTTCCTGCAAGAAGATATTCTAAAGCGTTATCAGTAAATCTCATCATGACGCCTTTGTAGAGAACATGACGGAAGAGGGAAGAGAGCCATGTCTTGTTTCTTGCATTATAAGAAGGAATATTAAACCGTTTGATAACAATCCAGTTTCCTGACACAACACAAAATATTAACTACTACTACGATGACCCTCAAAGACAAAACGGCATCGGAAGGCTCACGGCAATTCTCGACCCATCAGGCACGACATGGTATGATTATGATAAAATGGGCAGGGTGACAATGGAGACAAGGAAGATAAACAATCTGTATTATAGAACTGAATATGCTTATGACTTAAATGGAAATCTCTCTTCAATAACATATCCAGGAGGAAGAAAAATAGCATACACCTATAATCAGTTGAATAAAGTCACGTCAGTAACCGAGACGTATCTTGGAGTGATAACAAATTCTGGGGACACCATACTTATTTCTTGACTTTGGATTTACTAAGACATATCATTAGCCGAGAGAACCACCAATTCTGGGGACACCATACTTATTTATTGACTTCGGATTTACTAAGACATATCATTAGTGCATGGCAAGAATTGCAAGAGTCATAGCACCGGACTATCCGCACCATATAACACAACGCGGAAACCGCAGACAGCCGACCTTTTTCTGTGATGATGATTACAAGACATATATAGGCATTATGGCGGAGTGGTGTAAAAAGCATAAAGTAGAGATATGGGCCTATTGCCTCATGCCTAACCATGTCCATATAATTGCGGTGCCTGAATCGGAAGAAGGTTTGCGGGTCGCAATAGGAGAAGCCCATCGCAGATATACGAGATACGTAAACTTTCGTGAAGGTTGGCGGGGGCATTTATGGCAGGGGAGGTTTGCCTCATTTCCAATGGATGAAAGTTATCTTTTTGCAGCTGTAAGATATGTAGAGCTGAACCCCGTGCGTGCCAAGCTTGTGAAGCAACCGTGGGCATATCCATGGAGCAGCGCTCAAACGCACATAACAGGCGTAGATGATAAGCTTGTCAAAGTAGCGCCCTTAGTTGAAATGGTTAAGGATTGGAAAGGATTCTTGTTATCAGGAATCAACGATAAAGAGATGGAAGAACTGCGCAAACACGAACGAACCGGAAGACCTTTGGGAGATGAAAGATTTGTCAAAAAGCTTGAAAGAACTTTGCAGCGGATTCTGCATATACAAAAACCAGGAAGGAAGAGGGGAGATGAGAAGAATTGAGTATGGTGTCCCCAGAATTCCCCAGAATTCCATCTGTCCTCGCCGCTTGACATTATATGTTTTGATGTATACTATTATTAAGCTTGGGAGGAGGGGAGAAAATGGCAAAGGCATATCTTGAAGTAAAACTTCCTGTATCAATGAAAAAGAAAGCAGATATTTTTGTCGTATGCTGTCCGCCTCTCGATGTTTGGAGTCAGGGCAAGACAGAAGCTGAGGCGCGGAAGAACATAGAAGAGGCTATGAAACTGTTTTTGATAACCTGCATTGAAAAAGGCACACTTGAAGCGGTTTTAAGAGGATGCGGCTTTAAGCTTTCAAAGGCAATTAATAAGATTCCCAAAGACCATCGCTATGTAAACATCCCTATTCCTTTCAGTGTGCCGTCGCAAGCTTTATGCCACGCCTGACGCCGCTTCACTGGAAAAAACTCCACTGCATTTTTATTAAGGATGGATATTTACTTCACAGAGTGGAAAGCTCACACAGGGCTTACTTTAAAAGCGGATGCAACAGGCCTCTCATTATTCCAACGTATGATTCAGTTGGTTTAGATATTATCAAGGGGCTGATGAGGTCTGCCGACATGACTCGTGAAAGGTTCTTCAGACTTTTGGCTGAATGTTAATCCCCCTCTCTCTGCCTTCATTTAGCAATAACCCTCTCACAACACTATATAGTGGTAGCTGCTATCCACAGGCACAAAATATAGACACCCCTTAATTTTATTCATTTTTTTCTTGACAAGCCCCCCCTTAACCCCTATATTAGTGGTAAAAAGTGGTAGAAGGTGGAGGGAAGATGCCTTCTTTTTCAGGAAAATATTATTATACAGTAGACCCAAAGGGCAGAATCATTGTCCCTGCGCCTTTCAGGGAAATTATTTCCGCTAATTACAGTCCGAAACTTTACATCGTTAATGCCGCATTTGACAAGTGTCTTCATTTATACCCGCAAGAGGAATGGAACAGGCTTGAAGAAAGGGTGAGGGCCATGCCAAAGATGGATGAGGCAGTAAAATTTTTTATGAGGAAGGTTATCGCATCCGCTGTTGAGATTGAACTGGATAAACAGGGGAGGGCGCTTATTCCTGCTGCTCACAGAGAGGATTCAGGCATAAACGGCGAGATAGTTATTGTCGGGCAGATAGATAAGATAGAACTCTGGGACAGAAAAGAGTGGGATGTGATGGTGGACCCGACGAAGATAGACAAAAAGGCTGTTGAAGAAAAACTTGTAAGTTACGGTCTTTAGAGGCGTTGAACTGTGAAGGTTATTCATCTTCCGGTGATGTTAAGGGAGGTGATTATGTTGCTGAAACCAGTGTTGGGGGGAGTATATGTTGATGCAACAGTCGGGCTTGGCGGTCACGCAGAAGAAATACTCAGGCATATCGGCAGTGGAAGGCTTCTTGGCATTGACAGGGATGAAGAGGCTCTGGATATGGCGCTGAAAAGAATTCCCGATAACAGGCTTACATTGGAGAAGGGGAAATTTTCCGATATCGGCAGGCTGACTGCCGAAGCAGGCATTTCAGAAGCGGACGGAATTTTATTGGACCTCGGCACATCCATGTTTCATCTCAAGACCGCTGAAAGAGGTTTTAGCTTTTTTTCAGAAGGGCCTTTGGATATGAGGATGGACAGGGAACAGGAAATGACGGCGGCGGACATTATCAATAAATATCCTGAAAAAGAGATAAGCCGGATTTTGTGGGAGTATGGAGAAGAGAAACTCTCACGGAAAATAGCCAGGGCAGTCATTGATTACAGGGCCAAAAAGAAAATAGATACCTGCGCTGAACTGTCGGATATTGTTTACAGGGTTTATAGGAAAAGAGGGAAGCGCCATCCTGCAACAAAGACATTTCAGGCGTTGAGGATTGCTGTGAACGATGAGCTTAATGAACTCAGAAAAGGGCTTAATGAGGCGGCAGGCCTTCTTAAGAGCGGAGGCAGGCTGTGTGTTATCTCATATCATTCGCTTGAGGACAGGATAGTAAAGAACTTTATACGGGATGAACATAAGCAGGGCGGATTAAGGATGTTAACCAAGAAACCCATGGCCCCTTCAGACGAGGAGGTTAGATTAAATCCGTCTGCGAGGAGCGCTAAATTAAGAGGAGCGGAAAAAATATGACCCATGTGAACCGAAGCGGTATTTTTTCTTTCTTCCTGGTCCCTCTGTCCGCAGCGCTTATTTTGTTCGGCGTCTTCTCAATTGTATGGCTGAGGTCCAGCGTAAGGACCGCAGAATACAGTATTGCCGCGCTGGACCATAAAAGGATGGAACTCCTCAGAGACAGAAAGACTCTGATGGCAGAGAAGGCAGGCCTTCTGTCAATACAGAGCGTTAAAAGCAAGGGCAGCCCCGAGCGGCTCGGGGCTTTGGTTTTCCCTGACAGGATAAAAGTAGTCTATGTGAAGAAGGATGGGAAGAACACCCCGTTCAAGGCGTCTTTAGAGGGAAGGCAGTTGTCAGGGCCTTAGCCTGTAAGCAAAAGAATGGAGATTAAAAAGTTAGAGATAATCCCCCCTCACCCCCCTTTAGCAAAGGGGGGATGGGGGGATTTGGGGTATGAATGAGAAAGAGAGCGATAATTCTTAATACCGCAATAATCTTTGGTTTTGCTGCAGTATTTTTGCGTCTTGTGGATTTGATGGTGCTTAACCACGACAGGTTTTCCGAGAGGGCCAGGATACAACAGCTCAAGCAGGAAGATATACAGGTAAGGCGCGGATTTATATTTGACAGAAAGGGAAGGGAACTCGGCGTGAATCTTGAGGTGGAATCTTTGTTTTGCGACCCTGCGGCAATGACCTCTCCGCAGACTGCGGCTCATGACATTTCACAGGTTATAGGGAAAAAGCCCGAGGCAATGCTCGCAAAATTTTCTTCCAAGGGCAGATTTGTCTGGGTGGAAAGAAAGCTTAATGCCGAGACAGCTGAAAAGATAAAAAAGATGGACATAAAGGGGCTTGGTTTTGTGCCGGATGCAAAGAGATTTTATCCGAAAGGCAGGCTTGCCTCTCACGTTATCGGAGCTGTCGGCATTGACAATCAGGCGCTTGAAGGCCTTGAACTGAAATACAATAAATTTTTAAAGACGCCCGGAGGAAAAATCCTGGTTATGAGGGATGCGAGAGGCAGGACGCTTTCTTCAGGCATAGATATAGAGTCAAAAGGCAGCAATGTGTTTCTGACTATAGATGAGGGGCTTCAGTATATAGTCGAGAAAGAGCTTGATAACGCAATGGCGCAGTGGCGGGCGTCTGCCGCAACCATAATAATGATGGAGCCATTTACAGGCGAGATATTGGCCTTTGCAAACAGGCCTGCCTATGACCCGAATTACGCAGAATATGCAAAGGACTTTGAAAAAAGAAACAGGGCCATAACAGACATTTATGAGCCGGGTTCTACCTTCAAGATAATTATCGGCTCGGCAGCTATTGAAGAGGGGATTGTGAACCTCGACACAAAATTTGACTGCAGTAAGGGTGCTGTATCTGTCGGCATCTCTGTTATCCATGATGCGCATAAACAGGGCGTGCTTACGTTCAAAGAGGTGATACAGAAGTCTTCAAATGTCGGCAGCACCATGATAGGTATGCAGCTTGGCAGGGAGAGGGTATATAAGTATGCAAAACGCTTCGGCTTTGGAGAAAAAACAGGCATAGACCTGCCCGGCGAGGTATCAGGCTGGATAAGACCGCCCGGAAAGTGGTCGGCAGGCTCCATAGGCGCAATATCAATAGGGCAGGAGGTTGCGGTTACGCCGCTTCAGATTCTGAGGGCTTACTCAGCGATAGCAAACGGAGGCGTTCTTGTTACACCTCATGTAGTGTCGGAAATAAGGTCTCCGGACGGCGTTCCTGTGTATTCATTTAACTCAAAGGGAAACAAGAGGGCTATCTCAAAAAAGACAGCAGGTATATTCAAGGATATATTAAAGACAGTTGCAGAGGAAGGCGGGACAGGTAAAAGCGCCTCTGTTGAGGGCAATCACGTTGCAGGTAAAACAGGGACAGCGCAGATTATAGACCCCAGGACCAAGAGATATTCAAAGGAAAAATATGTGGGTTCCTTTGTGGGCTTCGTTCCGGCGGACAATCCCATGATAGCAATGATTGTTGTTATTTATGAGCCGAAGGGGCAGATTTACGGAGGGGTTATTGCCGCTCCTGTTTTTAAAGAGATTGCAAAACAAGCGCTTTCGTATCTCAATGTGCCGAGGGAAGATACAGAGGGGAAAAACATACTTGTTGTTGAGAGGAGATAAAAGTCGGGATAGATGAATTTGAAGATGCTTATAAAAGATATGGAGATAAATGAAATAACCAGTCCGCCAGAGGCGGATGATGTTGAGGTAACGGGCATTGCCTATGACTCAAGAAAGGTCAAGCAGGGCGATGTCTTTGTTGCCGCAAAGGGCGAAAAGTGTGACGGACATGATTTTATCAGTGATGCGGTTAAGAAAGGCGCAGTTGCAGTGGTGCATGAAAAAGCAGTAAACAGTCAATACCCCCCACTGCCCCCCCTTAGTAAGGGGGGGATTGAAGGGGGGGTGGTTTTTATCTCTGTCACTGACAGCAGGAAGGCTCTTGCGTATCTTTCCAATAATTTTTACGAGAGGCCGTCCGATAAGCTGACTGTCATTGGAGTAACCGGAACTAACGGAAAGACAACGGCAACGTATCTTATAAAGTCAATCCTTGAGGCATGGGGAAAGGGCGTCGGACTGATAGGCACTATAAATTATCTCGTGAAAGACAGGCGTTATGACGCCCCTCATACCACGCCTGAGGCGCTTGAGTTTCAGTCTGTATTGAACGAGATGGTTTCAGCGGGATGCAGCCATGTTGTGACAGAAGTATCATCCCATGCTCTTGCGCAGAAGCGGGTGGACTATACGGGATTCAGCGCTGCGATTTTCACAAATCTTACAAGAGACCATCTGGATTTTCATATAACGATGGAAGACTATTTCAGGGCAAAGGAAAGGCTGTTTAAAGAACTTCTTTTGAAAGGCGGGACGTCTGTAATTAATTTTGACGATATTTACGGAAGGAGATTGATATCCGAACTTAGGAATTCAAAAGTCGGAAATTTGATTACATACGGCATTGAAACAGGCGCGGATATTGCTGCAGTAAATATTAGGAATTCATTTGACGGACTTATGTTTGATATTAATTTCAACGGCAGGACATACAATATTCAGTCTCCGCTTATAGGAATTTACAATGTTTACAACATACTCTCTGCCGTAGGCGCTGCCGTGAGCCTGAATGTGCCGTGGGATGCGATAATAAGCGGAATAAAGAATATGGGTTCTGTAAAGGGAAGATTTCAAAAGGTTTCCCTCGGACAGAATTTTCTCTGCATAGTTGACTATGCGCACACAGAGGATGCGCTTGAAAGGCTGATACTAACGGCTAAGGAAATTATTAAAGAGCAGCAGAGCATCCGCCTCGGGCGGAGAGCAGCAGAGCAGCATAACGCATCACGCATCACGCATCACGCATCACGCGTTATTACTGTCTTTGGATGCGGCGGCGACAGGGACAGGGGAAAGAGGCCGCGAATGGCTGCGCTCGCAACTAAACTGAGCGATTACGTTGTGATAACCTCTGATAATCCACGCAGCGAAGAACCGATGGAGATAATAAAGGAGATAGAAAAAGGCGCATTAAGAATGAATTATATAATTGAGCCGGACAGAGAGAAGGCTATTCAAAAGGCGGTGGAAACTGCGGAAGAAGGCGATATACTGCTGATTGCGGGAAAGGGCCATGAGGATTATCAGGAGATAAAAGGCGCAAGACATAAATTCAGCGACATGGAGATGGCGGAGAAAGCGATAAAGGAGAAACTTAAAGAGGATACAAGATACAGGATGCAGGATAAAAAATCATGAATCATGAATCATGAATCAGATTTTTTAGAGAGGTTATGGCAAATTTGACGATAGAAGAAATTATCAATGCGACAGGCGGGCGTATTGTCTATAAAAATGGCAGCTCCAGTCCATTTACGGGCGTATCCATAGATTCACGAACCATAGGATACGGAGAGATATTTGTTGCATTGCGCGGCGCAAGATTTGACGGGCATGATTTTATTTATAAGGCTCTTGAAAGAGGAAGCGGAGCGCTGGTGAATTTCCCGCCTGTGGAACACCTGAAAGGCAAGACAATAATATATGTTAAAAACACTCTCAGGGCGCTGCAGGATATCGCGCGTTATGTCCGCATAAGAAGCAATATTCCCGTAATAGGCATAACAGGGACCAACGGAAAGACAACGACAAAAGAAATGACAGCGTCAATCCTGAGCGCAAAATACAGGGTTCATAAGAATACAGGCAATCTCAATAACCACATAGGCCTTCCCCTGAGCCTTATAAAACTTAGCGCTGACGATGAGGCCGTTGTTCTTGAGATGGGCGCAAGCTCTCCCGGAGACATAAGAGAATTGTGCGGGATTGCAGCGCCTGATTGCGGTGTTGTGACAAACATAGGGCCTGGACATCTTGAAGGTTTCGGGAGTCTTGAGGCAGTCAGAAATACAAAGCTTGAACTCCTAAATACCGTGAAAAAAATTGTAGTAAGCGCAGATGACGCCTTCCTTATGCAGGGGGTTTCAGGATATCAGGGCGAGGTTATTACATTTGGCATAAAAAATAAGGCTGATGTTTTTGCAAGTGATATCAGAATGAAGGATAGAGGCTCTGATTTTCTGCTCTGTTTCGGTGAAGGCAACTGCGTAGAGATAAACCTGAATATCCCCGGAGCTTTTAATATCTATAATGCGCTGGCCGCTGCGGCTGTCGGGCAGGCCTTCAATATTGAGCTTCGCAATATAAAAACCGGGCTTGAATCTTTTAAAGGCGTTCCTATGAGGCTTGAGATTAAGGAATTGTTAGGGTCCACGGTTATAAGCGATGTATATAATGCAAACCCTGCATCCATGGAAGAGGCAATAAAAGAACTTGTCCGCCTCGGACGGATGAAGAAAGGAAGGGCTATCGCTGTTCTCGGGGATATGCTTGAGTTGGGAGCCTACGCAGAGGAGGCGCACAGAAAAATTGGAGAGTGGCTCTCAGCGCTTCCGATAGACGTATTTATAGGCGTCGGGCCTTTGATGGCTATAACACATTCAGAGTTTGTCAAATCAGGAAGGCAGTCCTTCAGCGTCTCTACTCCGGAAGAAGCAGGAAGGATACTAACAGGGCTGTGCAGGGAGGGCGACACAATTATTGTGAAGGGTTCCAGGGCAATGGGGATGGAAAAAGTTTTAGAAATAAATAAAGAGGCAGAGAATGCTTTATAATTTTCTTTACAGTCTATCCCCCTATTTTTCACCGCTGAATGTTTTCAGATATATAACATTCAGGAGCGCGCTTGCAGTTCTTACGGCAATGCTTATTACCTTCATCCTCGGGCCGGAGGTTATAAAAAGACTCAGCAGCTTCAGCGTAACGCAGCAGGTGAGAGATGACGGGCCTCAGACGCATCTGGGCAAGACAGGGACGCCCACGATGGGCGGAGTCCTCATAATAATCTCTATACTTGTTACCGTTCTCCTGTGGGGCGACCTTACCAACAAATATGTACTAATGATGATTTTTTCTCTCGTAGGTTTTGGAACGATAGGCTTTATTGATGATTATCTGAAGGTTGTAAAAAGAGACTCAAAGGGGTTAAGCGGCTGGTATAAATTCGGGGCGCAGATGCTTATTGCCCTGGCGATAAGCATGTTCCTTTACATGAACTCTAAAGGCCCCTACAACGACGTCTTGAGCATTCCATTTTTTAAAAAATGGCTTTTTGACCTCGGATGGTTTTATGTGCCGTTTTCTATTGTTGTTATCGTAGGGTCCTCCAATGCAGTCAATCTCACGGACGGCATAGACGGCCTGGCTGTGGGCCTGGTCGGGATTTCGGTGCTGGCCACGGGAATACTTGTCTATATCTCCGGCAATTTCAAGTTTTCACAATACCTGCAGGTTCTTTATATTCCCCGCACAGGAGAACTGACTGTGTTTTGCGGAGCTATTCTTGGGGCCTCTCTCGGTTTCCTCTGGTATAACTCATATCCTGCGGATGTATTTATGGGGGATGTAGGTTCTCTGTCTCTCGGCGGGGCGCTCGGCACGCTTGCCGTAATAACAAAGCAGGAGATAGTGCTTGCGGTTGTAGGGGGAATTTTTGTTATAGAGACGCTCTCAGTTGTGTTTCAGGTAGCATCCTTCAAGTTAACAGGGAAAAGGATATTCAGGATGGCGCCGATACACCATCACTTTGAACTTAAGGGATGGCCTGAACCTAAAGTTATAGTCAGATTCTGGATAGTTGGAATAATGCTGGCTCTTCTGAGCCTTGCAACATTAAAGCTGAGGTGAAAATGGAATTCAAAATTCAAAACTCAAAGTTCAAAATTACAATTCAAAATTTTAAAATCTTCCTCAGTTTTGTATTTTGCATTTTGCATTTTGCATTTTCCTCTTCTGTTTATGCTGATGAGATTTCCTCAAAGGCGGCAGTTGTTATGGAGGCTTCAACCGGCAGGGTGCTGTTTGCAAAAAATCCAAACCTGAAACTGCCTCCTGCAAGCACAACCAAACTTGTGACAGCCATGGTTGTTCTTGACAGGGCTGAGATGAGCGATGCAGTAACAATCAGCGAGGCGGCTGCAAACGTCCCATCACTTAAGGAGACTAAGCTGAGGGCTGGAGAGACTCTGACTGTAGAAACTCTGCTTTATGCAGCGCTTATAAGGTCGGCAAACGGCGCGGCCTTTGCCCTGGCAGAGGCTGTTGCCGGCTCGGAGAAAAAATTTGCTCAGCTTATGAATAGAAAGGCTGCTGCAATAGGAGCATCCAATACCAGGTTTATAAATGCGACAGGACTTCCCGGAGGAGGTCAATATACAACGGCATATGACCTCTCAAAGATAATGAGGCACGCCCTTAAATATCCTGTGATTAGAGAGATTATAGGCAAGAAAGAGGCGGAGATATCTACGGAACAGGGCAGGACGATAGCCCTTGAAAATACGAACAAGCTTCTATGGTCTGATAACGGAGCAGTAGGCGGCAAGACAGGATATACAAGAGCGGCAAGGCATTGCTTTGTGTACGCAGGCGAAAAAGAAGGAGAGATGGTGGTAGTTGCTATTCTTGGAGCGCAGAGCAGAGGAGTTTTATGGAATGAGGCAGAGAGGCTTGAAATAAGAGGTTTTGCTGTTATTGCAAGCAATGAGCAGCCTGTTGTTTATTTTACAAAGGCGGATTATAAAAAAAGTTCAAAGTCCAAAGTTAATCCGCCGAGGCGGACAAAGTTAAAGACATATTCAAAAAATAATAAAGCAAAATCAGTTAGGGTTTCATCAAAAAAGAAGCTAAATAAGGCAAAGACCACTAAAAAGGACAATGATAGTCCTGCGGAGGCAGGCAAAAAAACAAAGAATAAAGGGATTGCGAGAAACGCGGCGTATGGAACTAAGGGATAAGAATATACTTGTTTTCGGTCTTGCAGAGAGCGGGGTTGGCGCTTCAAATCTGCTTGTTAGTCTTGGCGCAAAGGTGATGGTTACCGACAGCAAGCCAAAGGAAGCGTTAATGAAATATGTTGAAAGGCTTTTGCCTTCGGTAAGGCTCAGTCTTGGCGGGCGTCCCGAGCAGTTCGGGATGCTGCAAGGCGTGGATATGATAGCGCTCAGCCCGGGTGTGCCGTTGGATATTGCTCCGTTAAAAAAGGCGAAGGAGATGGGGATAAGGATTATCGGCGAACTTGAACTTGCGTATCAAATAATCAGCAGTCAGAATAATCCTCCCATCCCCCCTTTAGTAAAGGGGGGTAAGGGGGGATTTCTGGCAATAACCGGGACAAACGGGAAAACAACCACTACAACATTATTAAACGAGATGTTAAATAAGGGAGGCTTCAGGACAATCATGGGAGGGAATATCGGGAATGCCCTGACAGAGGAGATATATAAAATACAAAAAAGTGAGGAGATATGTCCGCGCATTAATTTGAATAATCCCCCCATCCCCCCTTTAGTAAAGGGGGGCGAGGGGGGATTTGATTTCATAGTTGCCGAGGTGTCAAGTTTTCAGCTTGAGGCGATAGAGCTGTTCAGGCCGAGGGGCGCGGCCCTGCTCAATATTACGCCCGACCATATGGACAGATACCATTCAATGAAAAAATATAAAGATGCAAAGGCGCAGATATTCGCAAACCAGAGAGAAGGAGATTTTCTGGTCCTTAATGCGGATGACCCGGAAACAATGAGATTATACGATTCAAGATTCAAGATTCAAGATTCAAGATTACCTGACGTATATTTCTTCAGCCGCAAGAAAGAAGTAAACGGAATTTATTTCAAAGATGGGGTTATTCATTCTAACTTCAACTCTTCACTCTTCACTCTTCACTCTCAACTTCTGCGCGCTGATGAGATAAATATTAAAGGTGTTCATAACCTGGAGAATGCCATGGCTGCTTCGGCCATGGCTCTCCTTGCAGGCTGTCCGGCAGAGGCAGTTGTAAGCGCATTAAAAGAGTTTGAAGGGCTTGAACACCGCCTGGAACTTGTAAGGGGATTTGAAGGCGTGGATTACATCAATGATTCAAAAGGCACGAATATAGATGCGGTGGTAAAGTCGCTTGAGAGTTTTTCAAATCCTGTAATCCTGATTGCAGGCGGAAGAGACAAAGATGGAGATTTTTCTCTCCTGAGTTCTCTCGTAAAGAGCAGAGTAAAAAAACTCGTTCTCATCGGAGAGGCAAGAGAAAAGATAAAAGAATCTCTCGGCGGACTGACTGAGACTGTATTTGCGGATAATCTAAAAGAAGCTGTGATGACAGCCCGTAAATCAGCGTCAAGAGGCGATGTTGTGCTCCTCTCTCCTGCATGCGCAAGTTTTGATATGTTCAGGAATTACAAAGACAGGGGCGAGCAGTTTAAGGAGATTGTGAAGGGTTTATCCTGAGATGAATAAAACGTATGACAGATGGCTTTTGTTAATCACGTTTTTCCTGCTGGGGCTGGGGGCGCTCATGATATACAGTTCAACGGCAGTTGTATCCCCATCCATGTCAAAAAAAGATATGACGCAGTTTTTTTATTTTAAGAGGCATCTCTTTACAATGCTGCTCGGATTTGCGGCCATGTTTGCCGCTTACAGATTGAGGCCTGAGATTCTGAAGAAGACAGCGCTGCCTTTGCTTATATTTTCCTTTCTGCTTCTTGTGCTTGTCTTTGTCCCCGGGATGGGAATATCAGCAGGCGGGGCAAAGAGATGGTTAAAACTCTGGCCGTCAACCTTTCAGCCGTCTGAACTCGTCAAACTTTCAATGGTTATATTCCTCGCTAAATATATGTCGGCATATCATTACAGGACAGACAGCATTGCATCTTTTATAAAGCCTATTGCAGTAATGGCGGTATTTCAGGCCATATTTCTCAAACAGCCGGACTTTGGCGCTGCCATAAGTCTCGGCGTCATTACGCTTGCCATGCTGTTTTTTTCAGGCATGAAACTGAGGTATCTGCTGTCCATGTCAGTCTTTGCGCTCCCCGTAGCAGTAAAACTTATAAGAGAGCCGTACAGGTGGAAGCGCGTTACATCTTTCCTTAATCCGTGGGATGACCCGCAGGGAAGCGGTTTCCAGCTTATACAATCGTTTATTGCCCTCGGCAGCGGAGGCCTTAAAGGGGTCGGCCTCGGCGAAAGCAAGCAGAAACTTTTGTTTCTGCCTGAAACCCATACTGATTTTATTTTTTCTCTTGTCGGTGAGGAACTCGGGCTGATAGGCGCGGGGGTAATTATTTTCCTGTTCGTGATGCTGTTTGTGAGGGGGATAGCCGCTACTAATAAAGCAAAGGACAGCTTTATATATTACCTGTCCTTTGGCCTTTCAATAATGATTGCGCTTCAGGCGCTGATAAATTTCTCTGTTGTAACAGGGATGATTCCGACAAAGGGGCTTCCTTTGCCGTTTATAAGTTACGGGGGCTCAGCTCTGCTTGTGAATATGGCGGCAGTAGGCATTCTTCTTAATCTTTCAAAGGGAGAAGACAGCATAAGAGTCGTTGACAGGACAAAAGAACTGATAATGAGGAAAAAAGCGCTGAGGGCGGTATATGGGAACAAATAATTCAAAATTCAAAATTCAAAATTCAAAATTAAGGAATTCCACAATTTTGCTTTTTGAATTTTTAATCTTAAATTTTGAATTGGAATTTGTATGAGGGTGCTTATTGCAGGAGGAGGCACCGGAGGGCACATTTTCCCGGGTATAGCCATAGCAGAGGAATTAAGAAGAAGAGAGGATAAAACAGAAGTGATATTTATAGGCACGGAACACGGAATTGAGTCGAGAATTGTACCGCGTGAAGGCTATCCAATAAAATTTCTGAGGGCAGAAGGCTTTGTCGGCGTATCTCTATTAAGGAAGATTAGAGCTTTATGGAAGATGCTGTTTTCAATCGTTGACTCTTATGGAATTATTAAGGCGGTATCTCCTGATATCGTGATAGGCGTGGGAGGCTATGCGTCTGTAGGCCCAATGCTTGCGGCCTCCATGATGTCAATACCCGCAATGATAGTGGAGCAGAATTCTGTGCCCGGTCTTGCAAATAAACTCCTCGGGAAATTTGTCAAAGCAGCGGGGGTAACTTATCAGGAAAGCATATCGTTTTTCCCCAGGGCCAAGACATTTTTCACGGGGAATCCTATCAGGATGAGCATTTTGACAGGGGACAGGGACGCAGCCTATGACATCTTTTCACTTGATAGAAATAAGTTTACGATATTCGTCTTTGGCGGCAGTTCCGGCGCAAGGAACATAAACCGCGCAGTGGTGGATTCTTTTAATCATATGCTGGACCTCAAGGAGAAGATACAGTTTCTGCACCAGACAGGCGGCCGCGGCTGCGAGCTCGTCAGGGAGTCTTACCGGAAGTGGGGATTCTCGGGTACGGTAACGCCGTTTATATATCAGATGTCAGAGGCGTACGCAGTTGCCGACATAGTAATATCAAGGGCCGGCGCGACAACCCTTGCTGAGCTCACCGCTATCGGTAAGTCTGCAATCTTAATCCCGTATCCCTATGCAGCAGGACGTCATCAGGAGCTTAATGCAGGCAAGCTGCTTGAGATGAAGGCCGCAAGAATGATACTGGACCAGGAATTAACAGGAGAAATCCTGGCGGAAAATATAAGAGAGCTTTATGAGAATAAAGAACTGAGGCATGAGATGGAAAGGCAGAGCAAATCCGTGGGTATGCCGGATGCCGCCCAGAGGGTAGTTGATATCGCGATAAGTCTTATAAAGAAGGGGAATCGGTGAATAGGTAATGAGATATGTTTGAGCAATACAGAATAATCCACTTTGTCGGCATAGGAGGCATAGGGATGAGCGGCATAGCAGAGGTTCTTCATAACTTAGGCTATGAAGTTACGGGCTCGGACGTTAAGGAGTCTGACACGACAAACAGGCTGAGAAGTCTCGGCATAAAGGTATATATCGGGCACAGAGCGGAAAATGTAGATGACGCCCACGTTGTGGTTATATCCTCCGCTGTTTCTAAGGACAATGCCGAGGTGGCTGAGGCAGAAAGAAAAGCAATCCCTGTAATCCCGAGAGCTGAGATGCTTGCTGAACTCGCCAGGATGAAATACGGGATACTGGTTGCAGGCGCGCACGGCAAGACAACAACGACTTCGTTAATCGCAACAGTAATTGCAAGCGGCGGACTGGACCCCACGGTTGTTATAGGAGGAAAGCTCAGGGCTACAGGAAGCAATGCAAGGCTGGGGCAGGGAGATTTTCTTGTGGCAGAGGCGGATGAGAGCGACGGTTCATTCCTCAGACTTTCTCCGACTATCGCAGTCGTGACGAATATAGACAGGGAGCACATGGATTTCTTTAAGACAATGGATTCTTTGAGAGAGGCTTTTCTGTCATTCATAAATAAGGTTCCGTTTTATGGGGTATCAATAGTTTGCAATGAAAATGAGGAGCTTCGCAGCCTGCTGCCTTACGTGCACAGGAGATATATCACATACGGACTCTCGCCTGACGCTGATGTATATGCTGCGTGTATAAAAAAAGGGTTTATGACAGTGAGTTTTGACGTCGTGTATAAAGGGGAAAATCTCGGAGGTTTCAGTCTGCCTGTGCCAGGTATGCACAACATTCTCAACAGTCTTGCGGCAATAATCGCTGCCAGGGAATTGAAGGTAGGGACGGATGTCATAAAAGAGGCTCTGAAAAAATTCAGCGGGATACAGAGAAGGTTTGAATTAAAAGGAGAGGAAAAGGGCATAAAGGTTTTTGATGACTATGGACACCATCCAACTGAAATAAAAGCAACTCTGAATGCGGCAAAGGAGGGGCTTCTATGCGGAATACAGGATACAGAACACAGAGCGCAGATTGCGGGAAGATTGTTTGTTATATTCCAGCCTCACAGATATACGAGGACCAAAGACCTTATGGATGAGTTTACATCCTGTTTTTCTGATGCTGACATCCTTTGTTTGACAGATATATATTCTGCGGGTGAGAAGCCGATAGACGGCATTAATTCCAATGCGCTGCTTGAACGCATCAAAAAGACAGGGCATAAGGACGCCGCTTATTTTCCCGGCAGGGAGAAACTTATGGATAATCTTCTTATGAGATTGAAAAACGGAGACGTGGTTTTCACGCTTGGCGCAGGAGACGTCTGGAAACTCGGTGAGGAGATATTAAAAGAGTTAAGAGTTAGGAGTTAAAAGTTAAATGCGGAATATTATAGATAAACAGTTATGGCAAGAAATAATCTCTGCTGTCAGTTTTTCCGGCGAGGTGACGTTCATGGAGCCCATGAAGGCGCATACATATCTTCAAATAGGCGGCCCGGCAGACGTCTTTGCATGCCCGCAGGACACGGTGTCTCTGGAAAACATTCTTGCGGCGCTGAATGAAGAACGCATACCTTTCGTGACAGTTGGCGGAGGCACCAATATCCTTGTGAAAGACGGAGGGATATATGGAGCGGTTATTTCATTAAAGAATTTCAGGCGCAGTGACATTGTAAAGGAAGAGAAGGATATGCTTCTGCTTTTTGCCGAGTCCGGGATGCCTCTCCAGAAGCTTGTGAGTTTCTCAAAAGAGCGCGGATACTCAGGCATTGAAGGGCTTGCCGGGATACCGGGTTTCCTCGGAGGCGCGATTGCAGGGAATGCCGGGGCGTTTGGCTATTCAATAAAAAATGCGCTTGTCTCTGTGAGGATGCTGAACCCTGACAAGGGGATATACGAGATGAGTCCCGATAATATCGGGAAACTCGGGCTTGAATACAGGGCGTCAAAGCTGCCTGAAGATACTGTGGTCCTGAGCGCAAACATGAGGTTTAGAAAGGATATTAAAGAAGACGTAGCAAAAAGGACAAATTCTTTCCTTAAGCGGAAACGCGAGACACAGCCTCTGTCAGAGATGTCTGCAGGCTGCGTATTTAAGAATCCCGAAGGCGCATCTGCAGGAAGGTTGATAGATGAAGCAGGCTGCAAGGGAATGCGAATCGGAAATGTGGAGGTAAGCAGAATGCACGCAAATTTTTTTATCAATAAAGGCGATGCGAAGGCGTCGGATTTTTTGAAGCTTATGGATGAGGTAAAAAAAAAGGTGGTGAAAGTTTTTGGCGCGGAGCTTGAGCCGGAGATAAGGATTATGGGGAGAGATGTTAACAGATAAAAAAATAGGCGTTTTAATGGGCGGCATATCCAGTGAGAGGGAGGTTTCGCTGAGGAGCGGAGGCGCGGTTTTCAAGGCCCTGAAAAAACTCGGCTATAATGCTGCTGCTATAGATGCGGCGTCAAATATATGCCAGACGCTGAAAAAAGAGAAGATTGATATAGCATTTCTTGTTCTTCACGGAGGCTGGGGAGAGGACGGCTCAATACAGGGGCTTCTTGAGGTTATGGAAATTCCTTACACAGGGTCTGACGTCATTTCTTCGGCGATTGCAATGAACAAGGCGGCGTCAAAGAAGATTTTTCTTTATCACAAAATTCCAGCGCCGCAGTTTGTGGTTATTCACCGATTTACCGATTCGCCTATTTACCCGTCATTTGATATGCCGTGGGTTGTCAAACCTGCAGGTGAAGGGTCAAGCGTCGGGGTGAGCATAGTGAGAGACAAAGGACAATTTGAAAGCGCTCTCAAAAATGGTTTTTCATACGGCAGCGAGATAATCATAGAAAAATATATAGAGGGCAAGGAAGTCCATATAGGGATTCTCAATGACAGGGCGCTCGGAGGGGTTGAGGTAAAGCCCGCGCTTGAATTTTACAGCTACGAGGCAAAATACACGGCAGGTTTAACTGAATATATACTCCCTCCTCAAATAGAGGAAGCAGTATATATGAAGGCAAAAGACACTGCCCTTTCGGCGCACAGGGCGCTCGGCTGTTCAGGGGCGGCCAGGGTTGATTTGATGATTGATAAAGACGGCAGTCCCTATGTTCTTGAGGT
The DNA here is from genome assembly GCA_001871685.1 of Nitrospirae bacterium CG1_02_44_142. Classification (GTDB taxonomy): domain Bacteria; phylum Nitrospirota; class Thermodesulfovibrionia; order Thermodesulfovibrionales; family UBA1546; genus UBA1546. The sequence continues at coordinate 4,078 of MNVK01000034.1, read as the reverse complement.
TAACACAATACCGGGCATGACAGAAACAAGCCTGCTGCCAAAGATTGCAAAGGCGGCGGGATTTGATTTTCCTGAGCTTGTGGAGGAGATTCTTAAGGGCGCAATTGAAAGAGAGCATCCGCCTGAGGCGGAAAGGCATTATGAGAAATAACATAAGGGTAAATAGACCGGGAGCAGGCCAGAGGACTAAAAAACGGCGCTGCCTGCTCAAACTGCTTGCAGTGGTTTTGCTTTTAACAGGCGCATATTGGGGCGGTAAGTATGCCGTTGACGCCGCGCGCAAGACGCTGTTTCCTGTAAAAGAAATCGTGTTTTCAGGCAATAAACATCTCTCAGAAAGCGAGTTAAAGGCAATTATGGGAATCAACGGGAATGAGGGGCTTCTAACATTATCATCAAGAGAACTTGAGGCAAGGCTTTTGAAATCTTCATGGATAAAGGCCGTCAGCTTCAGAAAGGATTTTCCGCACAGGTTTACGGTCAGGATTGAGGAGTCAATGCCCTCTGCGCTTCTTGAGATGAACGGCCGCACATTCTTTATTGATGATAAGGGAAATATGCTTGAAGAGTTAAAGGAAGAAGCTATCCCTTTTCTACCGGTAATCTCAGGCGACCCATTCAAAAATAAAAGCGTCTTCTCAGAGGTGTTAATCCTGGTGAAGACAATGAAGGACAAAGGTTTCACAGCCGTAAAAGACCGCATAGAGGTCATAATACCGCACGGCTCAGGCCCCGAGGATATTTGCATGCAGGTTGACGGTACGCTCGTAAAAGTCGGGCATGGAGACTATGAGGAGAAACTTCAGAGGCTTCTTGAGCTGGAAGATGAGATAATGCGGAGGGGAATTCCTGTTGATTATATTGACCTTAGATTTGCAAACAAGGTCATAGTTAAACCGATAAACGAGGTCATAAGATGAGAATAAGAGATGCACTCGGACGAAAAGGAAATATTAGCGTCGGGCTTGACGTCGGCACAACCAAAATATGCGCCGTTGTTGGCGAGGTCAGCGGAAGCAATGCCTGCGTTACAGCTATCGGTTCGGCCCCGTCAACCGGGTTGAGAAAGGGCGTTGTGATAAACATAGAGTCAACTGTCAATTCAATAAAGAAGGCGGTAAAAGACGCCGAGGCAATGGCAGGACTTGAGATAAAGTCTGTTTATGTCGGGATTGCCGGAGGGCATATAAAGGGTTTTGAGAGTTATGGCGCTGTCGGCATAAAAGGAAAAGAAGTAAAGCCTCAGGATGTTGAGCGCGCCATAGATTCTGCAAGCGTGGTATATGTCCCTCTTGACAGAGAGGTTCTTCATGTAATCCCTACCGAATTTATACTTGACGGTCAGGACGGGATAAAAGACCCTGTGGGCATGGCAGGAGTCCGGCTTGAGGTGAAGGTTCATATAGTTACAGGCGCGGTGTCGTCTGTGCAGAATCTTCTTAAGTGCTGCGAAAAGGCAGGCGTTGACGTCATTGATATTGTGCTTGAGCCTATTGCCTCTGCAGCGGCAGTTCTCACGGAAGACGAGAAAGACCTCGGCGCTGCGCTTGTTGATATAGGCGGAGGGACAACAGACATCGCGATATATAAAGATGGAAGTCTCAGGCACACAGCGGTTCTTGCGCTTGGAGGCAATCATTTTACTAATGATATAGGCATTGGATTGAGAATCCCTGTGCAGGAGGCAGAGAGGATAAAGAAAAAATATGGCTGTGCAATAACAAGTATGGTTGACGAAGCAGAGGAGATGGATGTGGCGGGCGCAGACAAACAGGTGAGAAAAATACCAAGGAAATACATTGCAGAGATTATACAGCCTCGCTGTGAAGAACTCATAGAATTGATAAAGCGCGAGATAGAGAACAGTTCCCCGACTTTAACCGGGGGGTTGTCCGGGGTTATATTGACAGGAGGAGCGTCTCTCCTTACAGGGCTTGACAGGTTGATGGAGGCAAATCTGGGGCTTTCGGTGAGAATTGGAATGCCTGAAGGAATAGAGGCAAACTGCGCTTCTAACTCGCCTCTCCTTCAAAGCAATGTAAATAATCCGATGTATTCAACAGGCATAGGGCTTATTCTCTACAACATGGATGGGGAGACTGTCCCGAATCCCGAGCTGCTCGGGAGGATTAATGGAGATATGTTCAGCGGGATATTTGACAGGATGAAGGAATGGGTAAGGAATCTGTTTGGAGTCAACGGAAATGAGTTGAGAGGCAAGTCCCGAATCCCGAGCAGTTCGGGAGGAACAATGAGGCAGAGGATATAAAAAAATATGGTTAATAGGTGAATGGGTTAATGGGTATTTGATAATATTTTTTGCGATTCACCAATTCACCGATTGACCGATTCACCAAAATAAAGGGGGGTGTTTTATGTTTGAAATGGAAGAAGTGATGGGGCAGGGAGCAAAAATCAAGGTTATAGGCGTCGGAGGCGCAGGAGGCAATGCCGTGAATAACATGATAGCCTCTAATCTCAATGGAGTTGAATTCATAGCTGTTAACACTGAGAGTCAGATACTTGAGACGTCGCTTGCTCCTGCAAAGGTGCAGATAGGAGTGGAACTCACAAAGGGTCTCGGAGCAGGCTCAAACCCTGAGATAGGACGGGAGGCAGCGCTTGAAGACAGAGAGGCTATTGCGGAATCTCTCAGAGGAGCTGACATGGTCTTTATAACAGCGGGCATGGGCGGCGGAACAGGCACAGGCGCCTCGTCTGTTGTCGCAAACATTGCAAGAGAATTAGGCGCCCTTACAGTTGCTATTGTCACAAAACCGTTTTTTTATGAAGGAAGGAAAAGGGCCATCAATGCGGATATAGGGCTAAAGGAACTCCAGAATAATGTTGACGCTCTTATTGTTGTTCCCAATGACAGGATAGGGCTTGTCGTTGAAAAAGGCACGCCGATGCTCAAATCATTTGCCGTGGCGAATGATGTGCTGAGGCAGGCTGTTCAGGGCATATCGGATTTGATATTAGTCCCGGGGCTCATAAACCTGGATTTTGCCGATGTGAAGGCTGTAATGGCGGATGCGGGAAGGGCTGTAATGGGGATAGGTCTTGGAAGAGGGGACGGAGGAGCGGTTGAAGCGGCAAGAAAGGCTATCTCAAATCCTCTTCTTGAAGATTCCTCAACTCAAGGCGCAAAGGGAATTATTCTGAATATCACAGGGGGACTTGGTCTTTCGCAGAGTTCTGTTCAGGACGCCGCTGCATTCATCTATGACCTTGCAGACGCCGAGGCAAATATAATATTAGGAGCGGTAATTAATCCGGACATTGAAGACGAGGTCCGGGTTACTGTGATTGCAACGGGTTTTGAGGGAAAGAAGGAAAAGACAGAGCTTCCTCAAGTCAAAAAGTGGAATCCGATTAAAGAGCCGTCAAGTTTTAAGGGGTCAGACAGGGTTCTTGCAAAGAGCCTCAAGGATTATACAGTATTACCTCTGCCGTCCCGCTGCGAGCAGGATGCGCCGGGGTTTATGCCTTATGAAGACCCGCTTGATGTGCCTGCATTTATGAGGAAAACAGTTCAAAAAGTAATATAGTTGTTTCCCCCCAAAGGGGCTTCCGTCCCCCCGGAAGCCCCTCTCCCCCCAATTTTTTTGACTTTTTAAAAATTTTGTGAAAGGATATTTTCTTATCTATTATGATAAAATAACTAAAATTAAATGGGTAAACGCGGTCTAAAGAAAAGGGCAGAAGGTTTGAGATTGCAAATACTGAATCATGAAAATAAAATCAGAAATGAAAGGGCGAAACAAATACCTGATGAAGGCAAGATTCATCACTGGGAAGCCGAAATAAAGGCATTCAAGAATAGCATCGCAAGGGTATTGAGGAGGATAGAGGAATGAAAGCAACAGTTTACAAAGAAACAAAAACAGAGACATTATCGGATCTTCTTAATGAGTATGAAGAGGAATGCCTGAATGCTGTCAGACTTATTAAGGGGTTGAAACTGCGGACATTAACCGAGGAACAAACCGAGGATATGCTTGGAGAACTCTCGGCATCTATCACCCACCTAAGGATTCATTCCGAGCAATTAGAAAAGTTAATAGAAGAGACGCTG
>MNVK01000119.1 GCA_001871685.1 Nitrospirae bacterium CG1_02_44_142 | reverse complement strand
GGGCAATGCCGGCAGCAGCCGAAAGCGCGCTGAGAAGGGCGGCTGTGAGATGTATCCACGAAGGGAACGGGTAGAAACCTGCGACAATGAGGAATACACCGGCGCCTGCCATGCATCTCAGTCCCAGTCTTGGCGACGGGGAAAAAGTCTGCATTTTACCGGCAGTCAACACAGACAATAGAATGAGACCGCCCGGCACAGCGAATCCAAGATAGTTTATCAGAAGATCATATGGCTGCCCGTGGATGCCAAGGTCGCTTATTGCTCTCTGGTTTTGCAAATAATCAGGCGTTGAGAATCCAGCAACAAGAACAGCCGCCGCGTGCAGCACCGCGGCAGCAACAGAAGCAGCAGCAAATGCCCTATGAGCGTTCAGCCTAATCATCGGGGTGGATTGAGTGATTTTTCCGAGATATTTTTAATAAGCATCCCTCCTATGATTCCATTCACAACTCCTGTAATGGTCCCTAACAGAAGCAGCAGGGGAGTTACTATCAATACGGCCTTTATCTGCTGAACGAATAACAGGTATGCGATAAAAAGCTGTGCGGCATTATGGAACAATGCGCCGATTAGACTGAGTCCGACAGGGCCAAAGAGTCTTGGAAACAGTGAGAATATAATCCCCATGGCAGCCGTGCTTGAGACGCCGCCGCAGAAGCTCATAATAAAGCCGGGGCCAAGAAATGTTCCTATGAATATGGATGAAAGGGTTACCCTTATAAGCGTTACCATCATTGCTGCCCTGAAGCCGTAAAGCATGAGCGCTGTGAGTGTGATTATGTTTGCAACGCCAAGCCTGAGCCAGGGTATCGGCGTTGGCAGAAGATTTTCAAAGCTGTGGATTGCGATTGCATACGCTGAGAGCAGAGCTATGCGGAGTTTATCCTGTGATTGCATCAATGGTCTTATTCTCTTTGCCTTCCGAACCTTCTATGAATACCATTACCCTGTTCGGAAGGCATATAATTGCGCCTCTGTCTATCCATCCCTGATGCACACATATTTTATTTGGACACGGAGATTCTTTTATCCGCACTTTTCTGTTTTTAATTTCCACTATTGTATCTCCGTTTATGCCTTTCACAGCGATTGCTGCATCGCTGCTGAGAGGAAGTTTGTATGCAAGCCTTCCGTTAACTTCAATTTTGACGTCTGTTCCCTGCGGGAAGGCCTCTTTTATAAAAATAAATCCTGAAACGGATATGATTACAAGCGCTGCGAGCAGCAGCATGTCGGCAAGCGTCATCCCTTCAATTAGTTTTTTTTCGCCTCTGCGAATCTCCGATAATTTCAAGCTTTCCTCTCAGGTTTGATGTTGTGTGTATTTTGCCATTTTTATCCACAATTATTCCATCAAGCCCCATCTCCTCAAGGAGTTTTATCCCTTTTTCAGTTCCGAGTATAAATATGCCTGTTGAAAATGCGTCTGTTACATAACCGTCTTTTGCTATGATGCTTACGCTTTGACACCCCTCGGCGGGATAGCCTGTTTTTGGATTAAGGATATGATGGTATCGTTTTCCTTCAATAATAAAGTATCGCTCGTAATCTCCGGATGTTGATATTGCCAGGTCAGTCAGCTCTATGGCTGCCATAATCTCATCTGCTTTATTTTCTGCGTGCGGATTTCTTATCCCTACCTTCCACGGTTTTAAATCAGGCTTTAAGCCGAATGCCTTAATATCCCCTGCAATGGATACAAGCCCTGATTTTATGCCTTGTTTTTTCAGGACATCCACTGCCCTGTCGGCGGCATATCCCTTTGCTGCGCCGCCGAGGTCCATAAGCATTCCGCTTTTTTTGAGATAAACAGATGACGATTTTTTGTTGAGTATTATATTTTTATAGTTTACGAGCGGAAGCCTTTCTTTGATTTGTTTGTCTTCAGGTTTTACTCTCTTATGAAAATCCCACAGGGTTGTTACAGAGCCTATTGTTACGTCAAAGGCGCCGTTGGTTTTTCCGGAGGCATAAATTGCTTTCTCAATAACTTCAAAGGTCTCAGGAGACACCGCAACAGCTTTCAAGCCTGCATTTCTGTTTATCTCGGAAAGCTCGCTGCTGTCAGAGAAAAAGTTCAGCAGCCTGTCAAGTTTTTCTATCTCTCCAAATGCCTTGTCTATTGCCTTCTCTGCTTTATCACCTGAACCTGAAACTACACTGATTGTTATAAGTGTATCCATGAGTACTTTGCTCTTGCGATAGACCTTCTCTTTTTGAGGAGAACAGGCAGACAGAATGAATAGAGAGCAGAAGAGCAGAAGAGCAGAAGAAAAAATAACCCCACCATCCCTCCCCTTAAATAAGGGGAGGATAAAGGAGGGGTTAGCCTTTTGAACCTTTGAATCTTGAATTTTGAATTTTTCTATCATGCCACTCTCGCGATATTAGGCTTTGCCAATTTATTCTTTAAAGCTATTCCTGTATATGAATTCGGATTTGCGCTCACTTCTTCAGGCGTTCCTGCGGCTATGACCCTTCCGCCTTTTTCTCCGCCTTCAGGCCCGAGGTCAATTATATAATCCGCTGACTTTATCACGTCAAGATTATGCTCTATGACAACCACTGTGTTGCCGAGGTCTATGAGGCCGTTTATGACATCCAGAAGTTTCTGGATATCGGCAAAGTGCAGGCCGGTTGTAGGTTCGTCCAGCAGATAAAGCGTGCTGCCTGTTGACCTTTTTCCGAATTCTTTTGAAAGCCTTACCCTTTGCGCTTCTCCTCCTGAGAGCGTTGTTGCAGACTGGCCGAGCTGTATATAGCCCAGCCCTACGTCTTCAAGTATTTCAAGCCTCTGGCGTATAAGGGGGATTGCGCTGAAGAACTGAAGCATTTCCGAGACTGTCATCGCAAGGATGTCGGCTATGTTTTTGTCTTTATATCTTATTTCAAGCGTTTCTTTATTATATCTTTTGCCTTTGCATACATTGCACGGTATGTAAACATCGGGAAGGAAATGCATGGCAACCTTAAGCGTGCCTCCGCCGCGGCAGGATTCGCATCTTCCGCCAGCGACATTAAAACTGAAGCGCGAGGCAGTATAGCCCCTGACCCTCGCATCCTGAATCTGCGCAAAGAGTTCCCTGATATATGCGAATATCCCTGTATAAGTTGCGGGATTGGACCTCGGGGTGCGGCCTAACGGAGACTGGTCCACGCATATTATGCGGTCAATTTTTTCTATGCCTGTGATTTCGCGGTGCCTTCCGGGGACGAGTCTGCTTTTATATAATTTTCCGGCGACAGCCTTATATAGAATTTCAAATATTAGCGTGCTCTTGCCCGAGCCTGAAACCCCTGTTACGCATGTGAATAGGCCCAGCGGCATCTTGACGTCTATATCTTGAAGATTAAATTCAGATGCGCCTGAGATATTGATAAAGTCTTTTGGGTTTCTCCTCTTGGCAGGCACGGGGATGGTCAGTTCGCCCTTGAGGTATCTGCCCGTCAATGAGTTTTTATTATCCCTGATAATAGAAGGCGGGCCTTCTGCGGTTATCCATCCGCCTCTAAGCCCTCCGCCCGGCCCCATGTCAATGACATGGTCAGCCCAGTTTATGGTGTCTTCATCATGTTCAACGATTATCACTGTATTCCCTGAGTCTCTTATTGACGAAAGGCTTTCAAGCAGTTTTTTGCAGTCTCTCGGATGAAGCCCGATGCTTGGTTCGTCCAGGACATAGAGCACTCCTGTAAGGGATGACCCCATCTGTGTTGCAAGCCTTATCCGCTGCGCCTCGCCGCCTGAAAGGGTCAGTGAAAGCCTGTCAAGCGTCAGATAACCGAGGCCGACCTTAGCAAGAAATGAAAGCCTGTCTTTGACTTCCTTTAATATGCGTGACGCTATTATCTGCTCTCTGTCCGTAAGTTTTAGAGCATTAATAAATTGAATTGCATTTATGACAGACCTTCTTGAAAATTCAGCTATATTTGTATCTTTTATTTTTATACTCAGCGCCTCTTTTCGCAGTCTCATGCCCTTGCACGCCTTGCACGGCAATAACCCGGTTACTGCCTCATCGGTTATAACTCCAAAGTCCTGTCTTTCAGCTTCAAAATCCTCGCTGATATTTTCAAACCCGATGCCGCTGCATCTCGGACACGCGCCGTGTTTGCTGTTGAACGAAAAGAACCTCGGATTAATTTCAGGATAGCTTATGCCGCAGTTGGGACATGCCATGGTCCTGCTGAAAGGAATATCCTTGTTTTTGTCAATGAGATTAATTATGACAGTGTCTGTATATTTTAATGCTGAATCAATTGCGCTCCTTATCTGCCTTTCAGTCCCTATTTTTATAAGAAGCCTGTCTATAACAATCTCTATGGTATGCCGCTGCTGTTTATTCAGCTTTATATCCTGTGTGAGGTCAAACATCACACCGTCTATCCTGGCCCTCACAAACCCGTCACGCAGCATATCGTACAACTCTTTTTTATATTCGCCTTTTCTGTCTCTGACAATTGGCGCAAGTATCTGTATGCGAGTCCCCTTTGGGAGCGACACAACGGAATCTATTATGTTCTGGGCCTCCTGAGCGGCTATCAGCGAACCGCAGTTGTAGCAGTAAGGTTTTCCTATTCTTGTGTAAAGCACGCGCATATAGTCATAGATTTCAGTTATCGTGCCGAGAGTGGAGCGAGGGCTCTTTATAACTGTCCTCTGTCCAATTGCAATAGAAGGGGAAAGTCCCTCAATCAGGTCCACGTCGGGTTTTTGAAGCTGTTCCAGGAACTGCCTGGCATATATTGAAAGGCTTTCAACATACCGTCTCTGTCCCTCGGCGTAGATTGTGTCAATGGCAAGGGATGATTTGCCGGAACCCGAGGGGCCGGTGATAACAGTTATCTTTTCCCTCGGAATGGATACATTGATGTTCTTGAGATTGTGCTCCCGCGCGCCTTTTATGATTATAGAGGTTTGCATATTGTTGTATAGGATGTCTTACAGACTGATACTCAATATAACCTAAAAAGGGCTGGGCTTTCAAATACAGCTCCTGAGAATAGCAACAGTTTAGTGTTCTGTCCCTCACAGTTCTGTACACTGTCATTGCGAGGAGCGGAGCGACGTGGCAATCTAAACGCTTGAAAAGTCGAGATTGCTTTGCTTCGCTCGCAATGACGACAATGTAACGCCACATACGGGACATAACATTAGAATGCCAATTCAGGTCTATGACTTGTAGACAGACACAGCCTCCTTATGAATTTGTATCCTTACTCGTCATAGTGCTTTTCCGTGACTGAAAAGTAAATCTTTCCATCGCGCTCATACACATTAACCTCTATGGATTCCCTCGGAGATGTAGGCCTTGAGAATGTGAGCAGATAGCCTATGGTCTTATCTTTATATTTTACGCCCTCTATGGAGATGTTCTTAAAATCTCCTACTTTTTCCATAAAGGTCAGCGCATCGCTGAATGTAACCTTGGCAGTAGTTATCTGAATAGAGTAGGGCACAATTTCCACGTCGGTTTCAGGGGTTTTCAGGAAAACAGTCCTTAATCTCTCGCCTATGCCGGAACTGTAAAGATACGCCGTGTAAACAACCTTTGGCACCATCTTGTAATCATCTATGTTGTAAGTTGTGACTGTCTGCACACAGCCTGCAAGCGCTGTTAGAGCTAAAACATATATGATGCTTAATCTTATGACGCCAAATCTTTTCATAGTCCTGCCTCCTTTTTTCCTCAAGCTTTTTAATTTCACTATACACTGATAAGCATCCACTGTCAAACCCCCTGTGTCCTTGACTTTTACACGTAATAAGCATGATACTCTTAGAGAAGGTTAAGGAGTATTTTGTTATATCTAAACCATGCAAAATCCTGCGCTTGCGGGTTTTTTTATGACACTTTATCCCTGACTTCAAACCACAGGGCAGGCAGTAACGAATAACTGAAGGGAGATAATTTGGCAAAACACGGGGGAGCATTTAAAAGCGAAAAGAGAAAAAAAGAATTGCTGCGTCATAAAAAGCAGGAAGAAAAGCGGCAGAGGCGTTTAAAGAAAGATGTAATCCAGGGACAAGATTCTGAATTACCAACACCCGAGCAGCCCGAGCAAAAAGATGAGGTCTCATTTCCTATTCAAGATGCTTAAAGGAGAATAATTAAGTGTATAAAAATTTTCATGAATTCGGCATTTCGGACAAGATAATTGTCTCGCTTTCAGAGATGGGGTTTGAAGAGCCAACTCCGATACAAAAAATAGCAATACCTCCGGCTCTGCAAGGGAAGGACATTATAGGACAGGCGCAGACAGGCACGGGCAAGACAGCCGCTTTTGGAATACCGTTAATAGAACAAAGGCCTGAGACAAAAGGCAGGCATCCCTACGCAATAGTTCTTGCGCCAACGCGGGAACTTGCCGTTCAGGTGTCAGGAGAGCTTAACAAGATGGGGGCGAGAGCAGGCGTTGTCTCCCTTCCCATCTATGGCGGGCAGTCAATAGAACTTCAGATAAGGAGTCTGAAAAGAGGGACAGACATTGTGGTTGGCACGCCGGGAAGACTTCTGGACCATATAAGGAGAAAGACGCTCGTTTTCAAGGATATAAAGACAGTGATTATTGATGAGGCCGATGAGATGTTGAGCATGGGATTTATAGAGGACATAAAGAAAATCCTCGGCGGGATACCGGGAGAAAGGCAGACGATGCTCTTTTCCGCAACCATGCCGAAAGAAATTCTCCGTATCTCAAAAAACTACATGAATAAACCCGTGAGTGTAGGCATAGATGCGAGCGAGATGGTCGTTGCCAAGACAAAGCAGGTCTTTTACGAGGTGCGGGAGGAAGACAAGATGAAGGCTTTGACGCGGCTTTTGGACGTTGAAGGCCCTGAGCTTACACTTGTATTCTGCCATACGAAAAAGGAGGTGGATGAAGTAGCGGGAAGGCTCCAGCAGATGGGCTATCCTGTAGGCTCAATCCACGGAGACTTTACGCAGAGTCACAGGGACGAAATGATGCGAAAGTTTAAGGGCGGAGACATAGACATACTGGTGGCCACAGATGTTGCGGCTCGCGGACTGGACATCCCTGACGTCTCTCATGTCATTAACTTCAGCATTCCGCAAGACCCCGAGGGTTACATCCACAGGATAGGCAGGACAGGCAGGGCGGGCAAATCAGGCATTGCCATTACATTTGTCACTCCCAGGCAGTACCGCCAGCTCAGACTCATAGAGCAATCTGCAAAGACACACATCAAAAAGGCAAAGCTCCCGAGCAGAGAAGAAGTAAGAAAGGCGAAGGAGGAAGAGCTTGCTGCTGGTGTTGAAGAGATTATAAAAGAAGGCAAACACACTCGTTTTTATGACATGGCAAAGAGGCTCTTTGAGAAATACTCTCCTGAGGACATAACTGCGGCGGCGTTGAGCATGCTGCTTGATACAGAGGATATACACGAGATTGAGGAGCCGGAAACAGGACATGCAGGACAGAAGAAAGATTCCGTGCGCTTATTTATGACAATAGGCAAGATGGACAAGATAAATGTGGGAGATATAGTCAAATCAATCTCTGCAGAGGCAGGCATTCCAGAACGGAAGATAAGCAATATTGCGCTTTTTGACAAGTTTAGTTTTGTGGAAGTTCCGGCGGACCTTGCCGACAGGGTTATCCGCGCCATCAACGACAGCATCATAAAAGGAAGAAAGGTCAAAATCCAGCCGGCCAGGAAAAGGGAGAGAAGATAATTATTCAATGAAGACCCGCCTCATGTAAAAGGCATCAGAATTCAGACAAACTCCCAGCATACGGAAAGCATAGGAGAGGGTTATGTCGGGAAGATTGTATTCAGCAAGAATCTG
>MNVK01000001.1 GCA_001871685.1 Nitrospirae bacterium CG1_02_44_142 | reverse complement strand
GTTCCGTATTTCTCCGCAAGCCTTCTTGCAGGCACGTCCTCTGCAAACAGTTCATTCCTCTTATATTTAAAAAAGTGCATTTTAAAACTATTCCTCTCTGAATTTTTATATATTTTTTAACACAGACTGTCTTATAAAGTCAAAAAAACGTGAATCGCTTTAATCTCCTGACTTTTTATGATAGAATGCATCTATGCGCAAATGGAAGGCAATACGGCTTGCCCGTGGAGCGGGATTTATTAAGGGAGGTAATAGATAAATGAGCAACGACAATAAAGCTTCTATACTCGTTGTTGACGATGACCAATATGTCCTGGAATCTATTTCTATTCTGTTAAAAGAATACGGCTATAACATTTCAACGTGCTCAAATGCCCCCGAGGCGCTTGACATATTTTCAAAGAAGCAATTTGATGTTGTTTTAACGGATATCAAGATGCCTGTAATGACAGGGATTGAATTTCTTGGAAAAATCCGTGAAACCAATAAAGATATTCCTGTAATCATGATGACTGCATACGCGGAGATAGATGCGGCAGTTGCGGCGATAAAAAATGGCGCATTTGATTTTCTAATCAAACCCTATAAGCCGGAATATCTCCTCCATTCAATAGAAAAGGCCATTAAGTATAGCGGCCTTCTGCAGATAGAGAAGAATTATAAGAAAATGCTTGAGGACACAGTTCAAAAGAGAACAAAGGAACTTGCAGATGCGCTGCTTACGGTCAAAAACATGACCACCGAGGTTATCAGGCGTCTGACAACAGTGGCAGAATACAGAGATACAGACACCGGAGCCCATATCTCGCGTGTAGGCCTTTATTCAAATAAGATTGCCGAGGCTCTGGATATGCCTATGGAGTTCATAGAGGCCATCACATTCACAAGTTCCATGCATGATATAGGCAAGATAGGAATCCCCGACAACATACTCTTGAAACCGGGGACACTTACGCCCGAGGAATTTGAAATCATGAAGAAACATACAACAATAGGGAAAAAAATACTCTCAGGTTCAAGCTATCCCATGATACAGTTCGCTGCATCTATTGCATTAACCCACCATGAAAGATGGGACGGAAAAGGGTATCCGAGAGGGTTAAAGGGCGAAGACATACCCATTGAAGGCAGGATTGTTATGCTTGTGGACCAGTATGACGCCCTCCGCAACAAAAGGCCTTACAAAAAAGGTTTTACGCATCAGGAAACATTTAAGATAATAACAGAGGGAGACGGCCGGACCATGCCGGAGCATTTTGACCCGAAGGTGTTAAAGGCATTCATTGAGATTGCGCCTGTGTTTAACGAAATCTACGAAACCTTTAAGGACTAACTCCCCCTTAACCCCCTCTTAATTTAAGAGGGGGATGGGGGAGTTATCTCAGCATGATTACATCGCCTGCGCTTATCTTCTTTAGCCCGCCTGACGGCAGCCTTAATATCAGCATCCCCTCGTCATCTATATCCTCTGCAATTCCCGAGGACGTATCTTTCCCTGAAACAACCTTAACCTTTTTTCCAAGAGTTGATGAAAGTTTTTTCCATTCGTTGATTAATTGAATTCTGCCGCCTTTAATCAAAACCTTAAACCATTTTTCCAATTCACTCAGTATCGCGGCAATGATTAATGTCCTTGATATTTCCTTACCCACCCATCCCCCCCTTGCTAAGGGGGGGCAAAGGGGGGTTGTTTCCTTCCTCCTCAGTTCTTCCATTACCGATGCTGCAACAGAGCGGACCTCAGGCGGAAACGCATCACCCCCCCATCCCCCCCTTGCTAAGGGGGGGCAAAGGGGGGGGGTAACATTTATGCCGATACCGATAACAGCAAAAACAATCCTGTCCTGACCGGATTTCATCTCCGTAAGTATGCCGCCTAATTTTCTTTCGGAAACCATCAGGTCATTGGGCCATTTTATCTTCACTTCAAGGCCTGTTGAATTCCTTATTGCTCTGGCGCAGGATATTGCGCTCATTATTGTAAGAAGGGTCGCATCTTTAGGTTCAATCTCAGGCCTGACAATTACGCTCATATAAATATTGCCTTGGGGAGGCGAGAACCAAGTCCTTCCGAGCCTTCCCTTGCCTTTTAACTGCCTGTCTGCAATTACTACTGTTCCGTGAGGAAGTCCTTTTTCTGCAAGCTCCATCGCAAGCGTATTGGTAGAATCAAGGCTTTCATGAAAAATTATCTCTTTCCCGATAATCCTCTCCATGGACATAACCCCACCTTCACCTCCCCTTAACTTAAGGGGAGGACGGGAGGGGTTAATCAAAGCTCTCAGCTCTTCAACTGAGAATTCAGGAGTTTTTATAAGCCTGCAGCCCTTTGCCGTGGAACCCTCAATCACATTTTCTCCTTATCCTTCTCCAGCCATCCGCATTCATCATAAAGCACACAGACCCCGCACCTTGGCTTTCTTGCGGCGCAAGTTTCTCTTCCGTGAAGTATCATGGCGAGATTAAATGCCGTCCATTTGTCCTGCGGTATCTGCTTCGTAAGTTCTTCTTCCACCTTATCAGGATTTTCTGAATGTGCAATGCCAAGCCTGTTGGAAACTCTCAACACATGGGTATCAACGGCAATAGCCTGCTTCCCGAAAGCGCTCCCCAGAATAACATTGGCTGTTTTCCTTCCGACTCCGGGAAGTGTTGTAAGCTCCTCAAGAGTTGAAGGCACTCTGCCCTTAAAATCCCTTATGAGTTTTTGACAGCAGCCTATGAGCATCTTAGCCTTGTTTCTATAAAAGCCTGTCGGCCTTATCTCCTTCGCAAAAGTCTTCAGGTCAGCGCCGGCATAATTTTTTACGTTTTTATATTTCTTGAAAAGCGTCTTAGTAACTTCGTTCACTCTCACATCTGTACACTGCGCCGAGAGAATGGTCGCAACAAGAAGTTCAAGCGGATTTGAGAAATTGAGGGCAGTCCTCGGGTTTGGATACTTCTTCAGTAAAAGGGCTGTTATTTTTTTAGCGTTTGCCATTTTGACAGTTCTCAAATCAACCAATATGATTTGTCATTGCGAGGCTCACAAAGTGAGCCGAAGCAATCGCAAGACAGGCTCGGAACAGTCTCCGCAATCTCGTAACTTAGAGTGAGATTGCCGCGCTCCTGTTATTCGCTCGCAATGGCATAAAATAAAGTGCAAACTTTTTTCTTATTCTTCCGGCATTACCACCACTTCAATTTTTCCTTTAAGCCCGTCTGCAAACCTCTTAGCGTCATTCTTATCTCCGACTATTGAACCGTAATGCATCGGGATTGCTATCCTGGGTTTTATGTCAAGCGCCGCCTTTACAGCCTCATCAGCAGTCATTACATAGGTTCCTGAAACCGGAAGCAAGGCAATATCTATATTTTTGAATGTTTTCATCTCAGGGATATAATCCGTGTCTCCAGCTATATAAATCCTCTGTCCCTTCACAGTGAATATATACCCGACCCATCCTCTGTTCTTCTGATGAAACTGTTTGTTTGTGTTATAAGACGGCACTGCCTCAATCTCAATGCCCTCAACATTAATCTTATCGCCGGGCTTAACAATCTTTATTTTTCCTGAGAGTTTTTTCGCGCAATCCGCAACGGTCACAATCACAGTATTGGCATTCTGAATCTTCTTTACATCCTCGGGCGAGCAATGGTCATAGTGCTCATGCGTAATCAGGATTATATCGGCGCTGTCTGCCTTTTTAATCTTAAACGGGTCTGTATAGATTACCTTTTCTCCTGTAATCTTAAAGGTATCGTGCCCGAGCCAGTGAATATTTTTCAGCATACTCTTCACCTCCTTAACTTCTGCATTCACAGCAAAAGGGATTAAGAACAAAAAACTTAAAAAGATAAAAGCTGCCTTCCGCATGTCTCCTCCTCATATTTGTAAAATAAGTCAACCGGCTTCCTATGAAAATTATATCACAATTATTCGCCGGTTTCTGTTAATTTATTAATCATGCGATACACTCAAATCACAAGCGCCTCAAATCCCAAAATCAAGGAAGCGCTGGATATTAAAAACAAGCGGAGCAAATACAAACACACCGCATTTATTATTGAAGGGCCTCACCTGGTTGAAATGGCGCTGGCGTCAGGCAATAAAATAAGCACGGCCTTCTTCACAGATTCATTCAGGGCAAAAAAAGACGGGCAGAAGATATTAAGACAACTTTCCATAAAATCTAATAAAAATAATCCCCCCTCGCCCCCCAGAAAATTCCCCCATCCCCCCTTTGCTAAAGGGGGGCAAGGGGGGATTAAAGAAGGGGTCCCGGGGGGATTTTCAGGCGAGATATTTGAGGTTACAGAACAGATAATGCGCAAGCTCGCTGATACAGAGGCCCCTCAAGGCATTATCGCAACAGCATCTTACGCCGAAAAAAACCTTGAAGAAATCAGATTCAAATCAGTTCCGTTAATCGTTGCAGTTGACGGAGTGCAGGAGCCGGGCAATTTAGGGACAATAATAAGGACTTCCGATGCTGCGGGAGCGGATGCAGTGATAATTCTCAAAGGCACATGCGACGTCTTCATGCAGAAAACTATAAGGGCCACTGCCGGAAGCATATTCAACATCCCGATAATTTATACCGGCACAGATAAATTCCTTGACTGGCTGAAATCAAACGGCATAAGGCTCCTTGCAACCGCGCTTGATTCAGGTAAATCAATCTTTGACACAGGACTGAAAAAACCAGCCGCCTTTGTATTCGGCAATGAGGCTCATGGAGTGAGCAGTGAGATTAAGAGAAAAGCTGATTTGCTTTTGAAGATTCCAATCTATGGAAAAGCCGAAAGCCTGAATGTCTCAGCCTCAGTAGCGGTATGTCTTTATGAAACGCTGAGACAGAGAAAAACCACTTAGTCGCCCCCCATCTTCCCCGTTTTGTACGTTGACACAATAGAAATTGCTCTGATAGTATTTTGTTGAGCAGAGGCAAACGAGTTTAATTAAATGAAAAATGATGCATCCCTAATCAATAAAGATGCAATAATGATAAAATATCAATAGGTTGAAACAAAAGGAGGCGCTAAAGATGGAAACATTAAAACAAGAGGCAATCAAAGTCATCTCCAAATTGCCTGAATCGGCAAATATTGACGACATAATGTATGAACTCTATGTTGTTGATAAAGTCAAGAAAGGCAGAGAGGCAGTCGAACGTGGTGAATCTATTTCTATTGAAGACTTAAAACGAGAAATGCAATCGTGGTAAAGTGGTCAAAACCCGCTAAACTCGACTTAAAGCAAATTCGCGATTATATTGCAAGGGACTCAAAATTCTATGCACAAAAAGTTTCTACCGAGATTGTTGAAAAGTCTGAAAAGCTGAACGCCTTTCCTGCTGTCGGTAGGATAGTTCCTGAGATAGGAGATCCTAACGTACGTGAGCTGCTCATTTATTCATATCGTCTTGTCTATGAAGTATTCTCCGATAAGGTTGAAGTTCTTGCGTTGATCCATAGCAAACGCAATTTCATAAAAGATCTCTTGAATGAGCAGCGGCATGAAAAGAATCGGGGTTAACGGCGGGATTTACTTAGGTATCTTCAACTGCGCTACCTGAATCCTTGTGGCCGCCCTTTCAAGCGACGCCTCAGCGCGGTGGAAATCGCACTCCTCACACTTTTTCAGCCTTTCCTCCGCCCTCTTCATCGCTTCCTTTGCCCTCTCAACATCTATCTCCTCAGACTTTTCTGCGCTGTCAGCGAGAATCAGAACCTTGTCAGCCCCTATCTCTGCATATCCCCAATTAACAAAAAAGATTACGGGTTCCTTCCCTGTCTTGCATGTGAGCATCCCTACCTTGAGTGTTGTCACATAAGGCGCATGACCGGGGAGCACACAGAACTCTCCTTCGCTTCCGTTAGCAGTAACCTCATCCACCTCACCGCTGTATATCAGGCCGTGAGGAGTAACTATTTCTAATTTTAATTTGTTTTCCATTATTAGCTCCGCTTCAGTGATTAGTGTCAGTCATCAGTGTCAGTTTTCTTGCTGACACTCACACTAAATACTGACACTATCCTTTGCTCCAACCAAGCTTCTTTGCGTTTTCCTCAACCTCTCCAATATCACCTGTCATATAAAACGCCTGTTCAGGGATATCGTCATATTTACCATCAACTATCGCCTTAAAACTTCTTATCGTATCAGCGACCTTGACATATTTGCCCGGCCTTCCTGTAAATACCTCTGCTACATGGAACGGCTGGCTGAGAAATCTCTGTATCTTCCTGGCCCTTGAAACCGTAAGTTTGTCGTCTTCCGAAAGCTCTTCCATCCCCAGGATTGCGATAATATCCTGAAGTTCTTTGTATCTCTGGAGTATCTTCTGAACACTTCTTGCAACGGCATAGTGCTCTTCTCCTATAACCTTTGGGTCAAGGATTCTTGATGTGGAATCCAGAGGGTCCACAGCGGGATAAATGCCGAGTTCTGATATCTGCCTTGAGAGAACGACTGTCCCGTCAAGGTGCGTAAAGGCCGTAGCAACAGCAGGGTCTGTAAGGTCGTCGGCAGGAACGTAAATAGCCTGCATTGATGTGATAGCGCCTTTCTTTGTTGTTGTGATTCTTTCCTGCAAAATACCCATGTCGGTGCCGAGTGTCGGCTGGTATCCGACAGCAGAAGGCATTCTTCCAAGGAGAGCTGAAAGCTCTGCGCCCGCAAGTGTATATCTGAATATATTGTCTATGAATATGAGAACGTCCTGCCCCTCATCCCTGAAGTACTCTGCACATGTAAGGGCTGTAAGCGCAACCCTGGCCCTGGCTCCGGGCGGCTCGTTCATCTGTCCGTAAATCAGGGCGACTTTTTCAAGAACGCCTGAATGCTTCATCTCGCCGTAAAGGTCATTCCCTTCTCTGGTCCTTTCACCGACGCCTGCAAATACTGAAACGCCCCCATGCTTCATGGCAATGTTATGAATCATCTCCATGATAACAACTGTCTTGCCTACGCCTGCGCCGCCGAACATCCCCATCTTACCGCCTCTGACGAACGGGACCAGAAGGTCAAAAACCTTAACGCCTGTCTCAAAAACCTGTGTAGTCGGTTCCTGCTCGCTGAATTCCGGAGCCGGACTGTGAATCGGCAATCTATGTTCAGAAATTACGGGGCCAAGTTTATCAACGCCTTCGCCTATGACATTAAGTATTCTTCCCAGCACTGCCTTTCCAACAGGAACAGTTATAGGCTGGCCTGTGTCAACTACAGGCATGCCTCTTACAAGTCCGTCTGTTGCTGACATGGCAACTGTTCTGGCCTTGTTGTCGCCAAGATGTGATGCTACTTCCAATGTTATCTTGATATCAGGAATACCTTTTGAGGCGTCCCCTTTTTGTTCCACTGTTACCGCATTCAATATTTCAGGCATCTTGCCTTCAAATTCAACATCAACAACTGCGCCTATAACCTGTGATACTTTTCCAATATTGCTCATCCTATACCCCCATATCTATTTAAGTTCAAAATTCAAAGTTCAAAATTCAAAACTAACAAATTTATTTTAATTATTCCTTTTAATTATTCCAAATTTTGCATTTTTGAATTTTAAATCTTAAATTTTGAATTTATCTATCCCTTTAATGCCTCAACACCGCCGACTATATCCATAAGCTCTTTGGTAATTGACGCCTGTCTTGCCTTATTAAACTGGAGAGTGAGGCTGTTTATCATATCATTGGCAGCCTTTGTCGCATTCTCCATGGCAGACATCCTTGCAGCCTCTTCCGACGCCTGTGATTCAAGCAAGGCCCTGAAAACCTGTATCTCAACATTCTTAGGAAGCAGATTATTGAATATATCTTCCTTTGAAGGCTCATATATGAA
>MNVK01000096.1 GCA_001871685.1 Nitrospirae bacterium CG1_02_44_142 | reverse complement strand
CCCCCTTAAATTCCCCCCTTATTAAGGGGGGACATAGGGGGGTAGTCTTTATTTTATTTATCCCGTTTTTTTCAAAGACCTTTTTAACAAATACCCTTGCGTCTTCAGGGATAGATATATCCACGGAGAGATTGTCTGTTTTGACGCCGAACCGGCTTATGATATCAAGGTTTTGCAGGACTATATGTTGATTAGTGCGCTGATTATTATTTCTTACTGCAAGGTGAGTATATAAATATCTTTTCCCTAAAAAACCCTCTTTGACGTCAGGGCCGAGCCTGTATGATGCGCCTGAGACAAAGGATATTATTGCAGCCCTGTCGCCGCCTGTGAGGTCAACTGTCATATCAGAACCTTTCTTCCGCAGCATTCTTAGGAATGCTAGTTCTTTTCTGTATCTCTGTACAGGATTCATTTTCTTAATGCCTCGGTCAAAGGCTATTATCTCATTAATAAACGGGCTTGCCTCTAAGACCTCTTCCGTGCCCGAATTCACGAGGGCGGCAATATGCGCCTCCGGGAAATTTTCTCTTAACGCCCTGAATACAGGCACGCTTAAGAGGACATCGCCGATATGACGGAGTTTTATGACAAGAATTTTTTTTATGCCGCTGAAGTTCATGACTTTATTAATGGAAATTTATTTATACTATCATATCCCATCATTAAAATTACACTGTCATGCTGCGGGCTTGAATTATTAGAGAAAATCTTATAAGGTAGATACATGCAAAGGGAAAATATCTCGGCTAATTCAGGCAAAACCCGGAACCTTCAGGACCTCTATCTGAACTATCTTAGAAAAAACAAGATTCCTGTAACTATCTATCTTACCAATGGCGTAAGATTAAGGGGAGTGATAAAGGGGTTTGACAGTTTTATCGTAATTCTTAAGGAAGCCGCACAGCAGATGATATACAAACATGCTATATCAACGGTGGCGCCTGAAATGGATATTGACTTGAGGTTTGAGGATGAGAAATGAGATGCAGGAAGACGCTTAACGACTATTTTAGAAGGAGGCGCTGATATGCTTAAGGCGATGCGCAAACATGCAAAATTTTTCTATGTATTCTTTTTTATTATAATCCTTTCGTTTATATTCTGGGGAGTCGGGACTGTTGACAAGCAGACAGCGGTTCCGGTTGCTGAGATAGGGAAGGAAAAGATAACGCTTGATGAATACGGACGCGCATATGACAGGACTGTGGACTTTTACAGAGAGAGATATAAGGAAAAATTTGATGATGAACTGGCAAAAAAGCTTAAACTCAGAGAAGCGGTGCTTGATTCCCTGATAGATGAGAGAGTCTTGCTGATTGCAGCCGGGAATATCGGCATGACTGTGAGCGATGAAGAGCTTGAAGAGGCAATAAGGAATGAGCCCGGATTTACAAGGAACGGCGTCTTTGACAGGGAGATATATATGAGGATATTACAGATTAATAGAATCACGCCTGAATATTTTGAAAATGAAAAGAGATATGAATTAATGCTCCTCAAAATGAAGAGGCTTATAGGCGAGGCCTTTGACCTCACAGAGGATGAGAGCAGGCAGATAAGCGGAGAGGAGCAGACCGCAAAGGCCTTCAGGCAGGCGCTTTTATTTGACAAGAGACAAAAGGCAGTGAAATCCTATGTGGAAGGCATAAAGAAGCAGATAAAGATTAAAGTTAATACCAGCCTGATATCCTGAGCTGTGCAGCGGAAGATAGCGGCATAAAACTTTTCAGTAACCGTTTTATCTATTTGTAATGTTAACTCCGGTTTCGTTATACTATATAACTGTAGGAATTTCAAAACTTAATTGGCGACGAGGTTTGCAATATGAAAAATAAAGTTTATCTTATTGACGTTACAAACAGAGACGGTGTTCAGACGTCCAGGATACTTCTGCCGAAACTTTCCAAGACGATGCTCAATATCTATCTTGATGAGATGGGAGTGTATCAGAGCGAGATAGGCTTCCCTACGCTCAAACATGAAGTAAGTTATATAAACGGGAATCTTGAACTTGTTAAGGCAGGAGCGATTAAACGGATTCATCTTGAGGGCTGGTGCAGGGCAATCCCGGAAGACATAAGGCTTACATTTAAGAACTGTCCGGAGATAAAACATCTGAACATCTCTATGTCAACATCGGAGATAATGATACAGGGGAAATTCCAGGGCAGAAAGGCATTTAAGGACATCCTGCAAACAGCGATTGAGGCTGTAAGGCTTGCAAAGGAATCAGGAGCGGAGACTGTAGGGCTCAATGCCGAAGATGCATCAAGGACAGAGATTAACAAGCTGATAGAGTTTGTGATTGCAGGGAAGGAGGCAGGCGCAGACAGGTTCAGATACTGCGATACGCTCGGCTGTGATGACCCAATAACAATCTATGAGAGGATAAAGGCGCTTGCGCTGGCAACAAAGTTCCCGATAGAGATGCACTGCCACAATGACCTGGGCATGGCAGAGGCGGTATCGGTGGCTGGAGCGCAGGGTTCTATAGAGAGCGGTATTGACGCCTATATAAACACAACAATAAACGGTTATGGCGAGCGCTGCGGAAACTGCGACCTTGTATCCACCATCCTTGCCCTTAAATTTTCACACGGTTTAAGCCGAAAGGTTTATCTTGACGAACATGTGGACCTGAAAAATGCCTGGAAAATTGCAAAATACGCATCCTATGCCTTTAATCTTCCAATACCTATAAATCAACCGGGAGTGGGCTCAAATGCGTTTGCACACGAGTCAGGCATTCATGCAGATGGGGCCTTAAAAGACAGGAGAAATTACGAGCTTTATGACCCTGAGGATGTCGGCAGGGGCGAACCTGAACTTCTTGAGACAGGAAGGATTATAACAACAGGCGAATACGGCGGGGTTAAGGGTTTCAGGCATGTCTATGACAAACTTGGAATCCACTTCCATGATGACAGTGAGGCGAGAAATGTCCTGGAACTGGTCCAGTATGCTAACCTGCATACGCAGAAGCCGATGACTGACGATGAGCTGAGATTTATAGCGCATTATCCTGACATTGCAAGAAAAATATTGACGTTGAATCCATAAATCATGATGCACGATGCAAGATTCACGATGCAAGTCAAATATTTTGTGAGTCATGCATCGTGTAACATGCATCAAATTCATGAAAACATATTAAGCGGGGTAATCTCATGTACACAATAACTTTAATCCCGGGCGATGGTATCGGGCCGGAAATAGCCGAAGCGACAAGGCGTGTGATTGAGGCAACAGGCGTTCCGATTACATGGGAAGCGCAGGATGCAGGAGAGGATGTTTATAAGAAAGAGGGCCGCCCGCTTCCTCAAAGGGTGATTGATTCTATCAAGAAAAACAAAATCGCAATTAAAGGCCCTGTAACAACGCCCATCGGCTCCGGCTTCAGGAGCGTTAATGTTACATTGAGGTTGGCGCTGGACCTTTACAGCTGCCTAAGGCCCTGCAGGAGCTTTAAAGGCGCAAGAACAAGATATGACAATATTGACCTGGTTATTGTGAGGGAAAACACCGAAGACCTGTATGCAGGCATAGAGTTTCAGAAGGGCCGGGAAGATACAAAACGGTTAATTGACTTTGTGAAAGCATCTACGGGGAAGGACATAAGGCAGGACTCCGGCATAAGCATAAAACCGATTTCTGTTTACGGCAGCGAGAGAATAGTAAGGTTTGCATTTGAATATGCGAGAAAGAATAAAAGAAAAAAAGTTACCGCAGTCCATAAGGCAAACATAATGAAATATTCTGACGGACTCTTTCTTGAAGCCGCAAGAAGCGTGGCTTCCAATTACACCGATATAGAGTTTGAAGACAGGATTATTGACAATATGTGCATGCAGCTTGTGCAGAAACCTGAGAAGTATGATGTTATTGTGCTTCCGAATCTCTACGGAGATATTGTTTCCGACCTGGCCGCCGGGCTTATAGGAGGGCTGGGGCTTGCGCCCGGAGCAAATATCGGGGAGGAAATGGCAGTATTTGAGCCGACGCACGGAAGCGCTCCAAAATATAAGGGTTTGAATAAGATGAATCCATTTGCTATGATGCTTTCCGGAGTGATGATGTTGAGGCATCTTGGCGAAAGTAACGCCGCGCAAAGACTTGAGGCTGCAATTGCCGCTGTTATAGAAGAGGGCAGGCATGTAACCTATGACATGAAACCAAAGCCCGATGACCCAACTGCTGCCGGCACATCCGAGGCGGCTGATGCGGTCATAGAAAAACTAAAAGTGTCAGTGAATAGTGACAGTGTCAGCAAAGAAACACTGAGCGCTGGCACTGAGCACTGAGCACTGATTATGGAGCCGCACAGTATATTTTCAATAATCGTTATTGCTCTGTCCCTCATCGCCATTGCCATCCTTTCAGGTTCGGAGTCGTCCTTTATTGCTGTAAGCAAGATAAGGATAAGAAGCCTTATGGAGAAGGGCGACGTCAGGGCCCAGGCTGTGCAGAAGCTGCTGGATGAACATGATAAACTCTTCAGCGCAGTAATACTCTCAGGCAATCTATTTACAATCCTTGCAACATCAATAGGAACAGCTCTCGCACTGCGCTATTTCGGTGAAGACGGGATAATAATAGCCACAATTGTCATGACCTTTCTCACCGTTGTATTTGGAGAGCTTGCGCCGAAGACCTTTGCGGTTGCTTATTCAGAAAAGGTTTCTTTACTGCTTGCAAGGCCTATTGCGTTTTATGTCAGGCTGATTTCGCCGCTTGTGTGGATATTTACAATCACGTCTAATTTCATCATCAGGATGTTTGGAGGCGAGAAGAAGTCCGTATCCCCTTTTGTGACAGAGGAGGAGATAAAGACGATGATAAATATAGGCGAGGAAGAAGGGACGCTTGAAGAAGAAGAAAAAGAGATGCTCCATAAGGTCTTTGAATTCGGAGATAAGGTTGTAACAGAGGCGATGGTGCCGCGTACAGAGATAATATCCATACCTGAAGAGTCCACCGTCGGGGATGCCCTGAAACTGGTGTTGGAAGAGGGCTATTCGCGCTATCCTGTTATAGAAGATAGTATAGATAACATTACCGGAATCCTTTATGTGAAGGACATAATGATACAGATGGCGCAGGGCAAGACACAGAACTATACGCCGATAACAGAGCTTGTGCGGGAGGCTTATTATGTCCCTGAAAATAAGATGGTGACGGAACTTCTTGACGAGATGCAGAAGAACAAATTCCAGATAGCCATAGTTATGGATGAATACGGAGGCACCGCGGGCCTTATCACGCTTGAGGATATAATTGAGGAGATAGTCGGAGGCCTTCAGGACGAATTTGAGGCTATGGGGGCGGAAAAAGAAGTTGAGATTATTGATGAAAGGACATTCATAGTAACCGGACAGACAGGAATTGATGAGATTAATGAGCTTGTCGGAGTTGAACTTGCAAGCGAAGACTTTCATACAATCGGCGGCTTTGTGTTCGGGCTTTTCAGAAGGCTTCCAAGGGTCGGCGAGCAGGTCAGGTATCACAATCTCAGGTTTCTCATCCTGGAGATGGAAGACAGGAAAGTATCCAGGATTAAGATTGCCAAGCTTTAGAGGGAGCTGCTTTTTAAAAAAAAGTTGCATTTTTTTTTGAATAGATGTATTCTTTTTAAGAATGAATCTATTTTTTGCAAAGGAGGAGGTGTAAAAATGAAAAAAGCGTTATTTTTAGTTTTCACGGGAGTGCTTCTGTTTTCCTTCGGCTGCGCTACAAAAGAATATGTAAAAGAGCAGGTAGACCCTCTCGCAGACAGGATTAGCAAGCTGGAGGCAAAGATTGCAGACATTGAATCTCAGCAAGGAAAGATGAGCGCTGAGGTGGCTGACGCCAAGAAAGAGGCGGCGAATGCCAAGATGCTGGCTGAGGATGCAATGAAGGTTGCAAAGGACTCTTCAGACAAGGCTGATAATGCCGTAAAGAAGGCTGAGGCTGCCGCAGAAAAGGCAGAGATGGCTGCTCATAAAGCAGCAGCTGCATCAGAAAAAACAGCGACTTCTGCAAAGAAGGCAAAGAAGGCATTTGAATTACAGCAGAAAAAATAGTTTGTAATTGTGATAAGGGTTCAGTGATTTCACGGGAGATAATTACTGAACCCTTATTTTTTGTTCATTCAGATATCTCAACAGGAATGCCCTTTTTCTCTTTTATTGCTGAATATAGTTTCTCTGTGCTAATGCCTTTAAGCAAGTTTTTACCTTTGAGCAGTTTTACCGCCATATTAGAATACGCTGCCTTTTTGTGGTAATTGTCATTGTGAACTTCAATAAATATTTTATTGTTTTTAACGCCTACTTTTATAGGCTGTTTGACGATAGTCACCCTGACGCCGTTCGGAGCTAATTTGAAAAGTCTTGGAATGTCTTCCGGGTACAGCCTTATACATCCATGACTTACCCTTCTGCCGACCCCCCACGGCCTGTTTGTCCCGTGAATAAGATAGCTTCCTAATGAAAGCCTTAGCGCATGAGAGCCGAGAGGGTTGTCCGGTCCCGGGGGCACTACTTTGGGCAGGTTTGGTTTTTCCTTTCTGAGGGATTCAGGCACATGCCAACTTGGTTTTACTATTTTTTCTACAATCTTGAACTCTCCTGCAGGGGTGTCATTTCCTTCGCTGCCTATTCCTACAGGGAAAGTCGCCACAAGTTTTGAACTGCGGCGCTTGAAAAAATAATAGAGCCTCATCTCGGAGAGATTTATAACAATGCCTTCGTATGATTTCACATCCGGCAGTATCCAAGAAGAAGATATGATGACTGAGGTCCCATCTCCCGGGACAAATGGGTCAATATCAGGATTTGCGTCAGCAATTTCATTGTAGCCGAGTTTAAACCTTCGCGCTATCTCAATTAAAGACTCATCATTTTTGACAGTGTAGTCTTTGAGGGAACCGACCACTGTATTATTCTTTGTGTATATATAAGACGCAGAATTAGCAGACGGCGCTATCCAGAATATCAAAAAGTTAAAACAGAGAATTGCTGTTAGGAATAACCTGTTATTCATCAATGAAACACTCCTGTTTAATTTATAAGACTGCATTTCCAGAAGGCTGTCTGTATTATATCTGTTTTTAAGTGTAATTGGCATGAGTCTGTTGTTTTTTGGATGCCGCTGGGTTAAACTTAAACAAGTGAGGTGATGAGTTGAAAATACAATTCCTTGGCGGCGCAAGGACTGTTACAGGCTCATGTTTTTATATCAGGACATCGGAAATCAAGGCGCTTGTCGACTGCGGCATGTTTCAGGGAGAAGATTCCTATGACATTAACAGAGCGCCTTTTTTGTTTAATCCTTCAGAGATAGATTATCTGTTCCTTACGCACGCCCATATTGACCACAGCGGGCTTATCCCGAGGCTCGTCAAAGACGGTTTCAGGGGGAAGATAGTCACAACCTCTGCGACTGCAGACCTGTCAGAACTTATGCTTTATGATTCAGCGCATATTCAGAAAACGGATTCTGAATGGCATACAAAAAGGGCGGTGAGGGCAGGTAAAGAACCTGTGTTTCCACTCTACACAGTGGATGACGTTAAGGCTTCAATACCATTTTTCAAGAAAGTTTCTTATGGGAAGATTGAGCACACAGGGAAGGGGATAAAGTTCAGATTCCTGGATGCAGGGCACATCCTCGGTTCAGGCACTCTGGAGGTATGGTTTCAGGACGGGCGCCAAGAAAAAAAGATAGTATTCTCAGGAGACATCGGAAAGAAAGGGAACCCGATATTAAAGGACCCGTCGCTTGCAGCGGAGGCTGAGTATGTTGTTATGGAATCAACTTATGGCAACAGACTGCACAAAGGCATGCCGGAGACTATTGACGAACTTGCGGAGGTTATAAAAGGGACATTCAAAAAAGGCGGAAATGTTATTATCCCTGCCTTTGCAATTGGAAGGACGCAGGATATTCTGTATGTGCTTAACAGGCTTGTGCGCGAGGGAAGGCTTTACAATATCAATATATATATAGACAGCCCCTTGGCTGAAAAAGCGACAAAGACATATCTTGCGCACCCGGAGTGTTTTGATGAGGAGGCACAAAGGATTCTCACAGCCGGCTCGGTGGCAGACAGCATAAGGCTCAGGTTTACCAATTCTGTTGATGAATCCATTGCGCTGAATAAGATTAAATCCCATGCGATAATCATTGCCGGAAGCGGTATGTGCGAGGGCGGAAGAATAAGACATCATCTGAAACATAACCTGTGGAGGCATGAGTGCAGCATTATATTTTCAGGATTTCAGGCAAGAGGCACGCTCGGCAGGAAGATTGTTGACGGAGCAAAAACAGTTCGTATTTTTGGAGAAGATATAGCAGTGAAGGCAGGGATATATACGCTCGGCGGATTCTCTGCTCATGCTGACCGGAAAGAACTTCTTGAATGGCTTTCATCATTCAAAGACAGCCCGCAGGTCTTTGTAGTTCACGGAGAAGAAGAAACATCCTTGCAATTCTCAGAGTTGATAAAAGAGAGATACGGGTTTGTTGCGCATGTGCCGAATAAAGGGGAGGAGTATGAGTTAAAGTTATAACATTCATGCGAAAGGCTTTAGTGTCTTTGAAAAAAGACGGTCAGAGGAGAAGCAATTTGAATTTGAAATTAAAAATTCTCGCTCACTTACCCGCCCGATGGCTATTTTAACGTAAAATATCCCGCTTACATTATATATTTTTGATCTCCCGCAGGAGCATAATTATACCAACTCTTTGGAGATGAACCATATTATGATATACTTTATCTGAAATGGACACACTGCAGAGTTCCAAGTCCTGTTTGGACATCGGTCTGGTTCTACTCTCGCCAGATTATAGGGTTATTGGAATGAATGCCTATGCCCGTAAAATTTTAGGCCCTGCAATATCAGATATGGGAAAAACCGTTTTTCAATATCATCCGAGAAAAAGCCATCCAAAAATAGAGGCCATTTTACAGGAGGCCGGTGTCTGCGATTCCGAGGTGCCTGTCGCCATGATCATTGATGTTTTAAACAAGGTACTGGTGATTAATGTATGCAGAATCGAAATAGAAGAATCTTTGAAAAAGCCACTCTTTGCCATGACCTTTATAGATGTAACAGAACAGACAGGTGCTGAAGTTAACCCTAACACAGGAATGATAGAGTTGAATAAATTTCCTGTATGTGATAAGGGTGCATTTCTGTTTCTGGAGGTATCTTCTATCTACTTTATCAAATCTGAGGAGAATTATTGCAGGGTTTTTACAGAAAGGAGTTCTTATTATCTCCACCTCACTTTAAAGAATATTCTTAGGCGGCATACCGGACAAAAATTTTTCAGGGTCCATAAGAGTTTTGTTGCTAACTTAAACCATATCCATAAAATACAACGCGATGACAAGGGACAGACCCAGATCATTTTCGATAGAGAAGAGATCCCTGCTGTCCCTGTGGCGAGAAGAAGGCTTAAAGATCTCAAAAAGGCGTTAGCTCTTATCTAAACCTTTTATCAATTCATCCTGACCGTTCATCAAAAATTTCTTGCTTCTGAATGAGCGCCTGCCATAAATTATGAAAAAGGGAGGTGATGGGAGTGAAAGAGGTGTTTATCAATATCGAGAGATGTACTGCCTGTAAGTCCTGTGAGATTGCCTGTGCAGTAGAGCATTCGTCCTCAAAAGATATATATGCAGCCATCTTTGAAAAACCTGTGCCGAGAAAGAGGGTGCATGTGGAAAAGGCTTATTCCTTCTCGTATCCATCGAAGTGTATGCATTGCGCTGACGCTGTGTGTATTACGGCATGTCCTACTGGTGCAATGCACAGGGATGAGGAAATGGACAGTGTCATGGTCAATGAAGACAGATGTATGGGATGCTGGATGTGTGCCATGGTCTGCCCTTTTGGAGCAATATCTATGGGTACCGAAAGAGGTGTATCTGTGAAATGTGATTTTTGCAAATCGCGATTGAAGGAAGGAAAGGAGCCTGCCTGTGTGGAGGCTTGTCCTACCAATGCCATGACCTTTGGTGAGGCAGAAGATCTTTCAAAGGAAAAGAGGTTGATTACTGCACAAACGGTCGCCATGGCAGTGGGCAGGATAAAAGAGGAAAAATCAAAAGTAATACCATTAGAACTTTTAAGAAAAATGGGAGGTGTTTAAGATGGCAACGAAAACACTTGATAAGGCTTCTCAGTTTTTAGTAAACAGGGCAGAGGAGATGGGCATAAGTATAGGCCTTGATAGACTCGAGGCCCAGATGCCCCAGTGTGGGTTCGGACAGCTGGGAAGCTGCTGCAGGATGTGTTATATGGGGCCATGCCGGATAGACCCTTTTGGTGAAGGAGCAACAACAGGGGTATGTGGCGCCTCTGTGGATACCATTGTATGCAGAAACCTTTTGAGAGAAGAGATCGGAGGTGCATCCTCCCATGTCGGTCATGCAAGGCATGTGGTTCTTTCATTTAAGAAGATGCTCGAAGGTAAGGCTTCTGGATATAAGATCACCGACAGGGATAAGCTCATGGAAGTTGCCGACGGACTTGGTATCAAGGCAGACGGAAAATCTGATAAAGAGATTGCCTCAGAGGTCGTGGATAAAGCGCTGGAAGACCTCTCAAGACAGGACGATGAACCCATGAACTGGATCAAACTGAGGGCCCCGAAAAAAGAGATAGATATGTGGCGTGAACTCGGAATCCTTGTATCTAACGCCCATAATGAGATTGAAGAGGGGATGCACAGGACATCCATGGGCAATGACGCTGACCCGACAAACTTACTCCTCGCATGTTTAAGGATAGGACTCGTAGACGGTTATGCAGGGCTGCATATGGCAACGGACTTTCAAGACATTATGTTCGGAACACCTAAGCCAAGGATGATAGAGGCAAATATGGGCGTCCTCGAGAAAGACAAGGTAAATATAGCAATGCACGGACACAACCCTGTTCTTTCAGAGAAGATACTCGAATGGGCAGGTAAGCTCGAGAATGAGGCAAAAGAGGCGGGAGCGAAGGGTATAAATGTGGTTGGTGTATGCTGCACAGGAAATGAGCTTACCATGAGGCGTGGAGTCCCGATGGCAGGCCATAATCTCCAGTCAGAATTGATACTCCTTACAGGCGCTGTGGATGCCATGGTTGTGGATATGCAGTGCATCTGGCCGTCTACCACAAAGATCGCGGAGTGTTTTGATACAAAGATTATTACCACAGAGTCCTTTGTTAAGATGCCGGGCGCAACACATATCGCCTTTGAAGCAGAGCATGCAGATGATGCGGCAAAAAAGGTCGTGAAGATGGCAGTAGAGGCATTTAAGGCAAGGAAAGGGAAGGAAGTCTCTATCCCCAAGGAAAAATCAGTGGGACTTATTGGTTTTTCGGTGGAGGCGATCCTCGATGTGCTCAAAAAGGTCAACCCATCAGATCCTCTGAAGCCTGTTATTGACAATATTGTTAACGGTAATATCTATGGCGCAGTAGGTTTTGCAGGGTGTCCGAGTATAAAGTTAAGGGACACATCCATGACAGAGATAATGACAAAGGAGCTTCTGAAAAACAACGTATTAATTGTCACCACAGGATGCACAGCCCACATCTGTGCCCAGGCAGGCTTTATGGACACTGCTGCCACAAATAAATACTGCGGCGATGGATTGAAATCAGTTCTTACGGCCCTTGGTGAGGCTGCGGGGCTTGATGGGCCGCTGCCGCCTGTGTGGCACATGGGGTCGTGTGTGGATAATTCAAGGATTGCCACACTTCTCGGCGCCCTTGCAAACAAGCTTGATGTAAAGATAAGTCAGCTTCCGGTTGCTGGTTCGGCGCCGGAACTCGTGCAGGAAAAAGCAATATCCATAGGCACATGGCTGCTTGCCCTCGGACTGCTTGTTCACATAGCCCCTTCGCCGAGGATTTTAGGCAGTTCACTGGCTACAAAAGTGTTGACACAGGATCTTGAAAAGCTAACAGGTGGCAAGGCATATGTGGAACTTGATCCGATAAAGGCAGCAGCAGGGATGATGGATCACATCGCGCAGAAGAGAGCAGCGCTGGGGATTTAGCTATGGGAATTGTAATCATAGGTAACGGGATTGTTGCCATAAGCGCTGTAGAGGCGATCCGACAACTAAATAGGGATTGCGAAATCACGATCGTATCAAAGGAACGAGAGCCTGCCTATACCCCGTGCTTTCTTTATAGATATGTGACCGGGGAGATAGGAAAAAAGAGACTTTATATAAGAGGGGATGATTTTTATGATGCAAACAGGATAAAGATCATCTCTGGTGCTGCGGTTGCAGAGGTCATACCTGATGATAGCAGGGTCAGGCTCTCGAATGGTACGGGATTGGGGTATAACAGGCTTCTCATAGCAGCAGGCTCAAATCCTGTTATCCCGAAGATACAGGGAATTGACGGCGATGGTGTTTTTACTTTTAAGACCATATCGGATGCAGACAGGATATTGTCAAAGATTAAAAAATATAGAGAGGTGGTGGTAATAGGTGCCGGATTTATAGGTCTCGAGATCGCTGAGGCATTATGTATAAAGGGTTGCAGGGTTACGGTTGTTGAGAGAGAGGACAGGATACTTCCAAGGATGCTGGATAGTGAGATGGCAGAGATCGTTCAAAGACACATAGAAAAAAACGGCATAAAAATACTCACAACCAAAGAGGTGGTATTGGTAAAGAGGGGCTTCGGGAATAAGGTTAAAGGGGTAATGCTGAATGACGGTAAGACCATCCCGTGCGATATGGTAATTGCCTCTGTCGGTGTGAAACCCAACCTCGAGATGTTGAAAAACGGATCCATCAAGACCAACCAGGGGATTCTGGTGGATGATAGGATGAGGACAAATATCTCTAATATATATGCTGCAGGAGATATAGCTGAAATCGAAATCGGCGGTATAAGGAAGGTGAATCCGATACACATAAATGCCGTGAAAAGTGGATGGATTGCCGGGTGTAACATGGTTGACAATGAAAGATATTTTGACGCACATCTTGAGGACATGAACGTAGTAACCTTTTTTGGATTGCCCGTCCTCTCAATCGGTGTCCAGAAAGGAGAAAAGGTATTCAAGAGGGATACCCCGAAAGGAATGATAAAGGTCTACACAGGAGGCGACGGGCTTCTGAGAGGCGCTCAACTGATAGGCGATGTATTAAAAGGAGGCATATATCTATCCCTTATGAGGAGGGGTGTTCCTTTAAGCGAAATTCATCCCCCCATTAATTATGGCTCTACATTGAGGTTTTTAAAATCATTTTAAAATCTTCAATGGCTGTAATACCCAGCCTATCGATATTAATTCTCTGACCTTGACATACAGTAGGGCTATCTGAGATCAGGAGATGGTAGAGGGACGCTTCCCACATTTCTTCAAAAGTGCCACAGCCAATAGCACGGTAAAAATATAAAACTTTGGTTCCTCAGAACTATGGTACTTAGGAACTTGTGAGATTGGAGAGCTACTTTACCCTTGCCCCTGCTTTTATCTCTTTCTCCAGAGTAATGACTGAAAGGTTCCCTTCGTCATCCGACGCCGCGAGGAGCATTCCATGAGACTCCACTCCCATGAGGTTTGCAGGCTGGAGGTTTGTTACAACAACGATGCTTTTGCCGACAAGCTCTTCAGGCGTGTATGCCCTGCCGACGCCTGCGACTATCTGCCGCTCTTCGCCTGTGTCAATCTTCATGACAATAAGTTTGTTTGATTTTTCAACCCTCTGCGCCTCAAGCACTTTGCCGATTTTTAATTCTACTTTTGCAAAGTCTTCAATCGTTATCATTTTTGAAATTTTCTCCTTAATGCTTTTTCAACTGCTTCAGGGACAAGCCCTTTTACAGAACCGCCGAATGATGCGACTTCTTTTACAATTGTGGACGTCAGGAATGAGTATTCTTCGGAGGGCATCATAAAGACAGTCTCTATTGCAACTGCCAGTCTCCTGTTCATAAGCGCCATCTGAAATTCGTACTCAAAATCAGACACGGCGCGCAGTCCTCTTATAACTGCTGTTCCGTTCTTTGACTTAGCATATTCAATCAGAAGCCCGTTAAATGAATCAACGCTGACATTTTTAAATCCCTTTAGAGCGTTTTTTATCAGGTCAATGCGTTCATCAGCAGTAAAAAGGGGCTGTTTTTTCTGAGCTGTTGTTATAGCGATGATAACCTTGTCAAATATTCTAAGCCCTCTTTGCACAAGGTCTATATGGCCGTTTGTTATGGGGTCAAATGTTCCCGGGTAAATAGCTATTCTTTTCATTTGAAAATACCTTTCTCTGAGAGGCTGAAGCAGCCTCTTCGCATGAATGTTTCATTAAACCTTTCTGTATAATGTTAGCATAGTATCGCCGTATTTGTAAGCCTTCTTCTGTAAGAGTTTGCCGATTTCATCGGGCAGCTTTTTCTTTGAAAGGTGTTCTGCAATGATAATGCCTTCATCGTGAAGCAGTTCTCCGCCGGACAGCAGTGGAAGTATATGTTCAAGCGCTCCTGAATGATAAGGAGGGTCAAGGAATATTATATTAAATCTCAAACCCTCTCTTACCGCCTTAGTTATAAAGGCGGATGCTTCTCCTTTTATGATATTGGCTCTTGGGATGCAGCCGCAGTCTTTCAGCATATCCTTTATCATCTCTGCTCTTTTCCTGTCAGCCTCTACAAAGAAGACCCTTTTAGCTCCTCTGCTCATTGCCTCTATCCCTACCGCGCCTGTGCCTGCATAGAGGTCAGCGAATTGAGAGCCTGAGATTAAAGCGCCTATGATGTTAAAAATGGATTCTCTCACCTTGGATGAGGTTGGTCTTAATGTATGCTCTTTTTTAGCAGCCTTCTGCGCTTTTCTGAAGTTTATCTTTCTTCCTTTTAAATGGCCTGCGGAGATTTTCATGATTCATGATGCACGATACATGATACCCCCCTTTACTTCCCCCCTTAATAAGGGGGGACTGAGAGGGGTTAAATCTTGCATCCTGCATCTTGTATCATGCATCTGTTTCATCTATGGGCGGGTTTACAATATTTGATATGACTGCGGAATGGTTTTTTATCACAACCTTCCTGCCCTTTATCTCAAGCCTTCCCTCTGAAAAGAGCCTTACTGCCTCAGGATATATCTTGTGCTCAAAACTCAGTATGCGTTCGGAAAGCGTGTCTTCCGTGTCATCAGACGTCACAGGGACTGCCGCCTGAATGATAACCGGTCCTGTATCCATGCCCCCGTCAACAAAATGAACTGTGCATCCTGAAATCTTTACGCCGTAATCAAGCGCCTGTCTCTGTCCGTGCATCCCCGGGAATGCAGGGAGCAGCGCGGGATGGATATTCATTATCCTATCGGGGAATGCGTCTATCAGGGGTTTTCTTACAATTCTCATGAATCCTGCAAGTATAACGAGGTCAACGCCGCGTGATTTAAGTTCGTCTGCAATTTTTTTGAAGAATTCATCCTTTGCAGCGAAGTCTTCGGGGTTTATAAACATGTGGTTTATGTTATGCCTCTCAGCCCGTTCTATCGCAAAGGCGGATGGATTGTCTGTTATCAATATCTCTATTGAGGCTTTGAGATTTTTATTTTCTATCTCGTCTATTATTGCCTGAAAGTTAGAGCCGCGGCCCGATGCAAGGACGCCTATCTTCAGCATGGCAGATGCCTCCTCTCAAGCATACTCTGTTGCTGAACCCTCTGCACCATTACTATAGCCTTATCTCAATATAGGCGGTTTCTCTTAGTTCTCTGAGCCAGTGTTTGTATCTCTCGGAAAAATACTTTTCCATTAATGTATTTCTGGCGGCTTCTTTTATTGCAGCTTCGTTCTGTTTTTCTATTTTTTCTTCAAGTTTAATGATATGCAGTCCCATGTCAGTCCAGAAGGGCTGACTGACATCGCCCTTTTTCATTTTTGACAGCGCAGCTGTAAATTCTTTAGCCATGTAGCCCTTTTTAATAAAACCAAGGTCTCCGCCTGTCTTGCCTGACGGGTCTTCGGAATATTTCTGGGCGAGGGAAGCGAAATTTTCTCCAGCCTTTATCTGCAGGTAAAGAGCTTCTGCCTTTTCTTCTACCGTTTTTCTGTCAGTATTGCTGTTTGGTTTCCTGAAGAAAATCTGCCTTATCCTGTAAGCCTCATCAGCTATCAGCGCATCCTTATTTTTCCCCATGTATTTCGCTATCTCAGTCTCAGAAATGACTATTTTATTTCTTACCTCCTGAGAAACTACCCTGCTTAATATAATCTGTTCTGAGAGTTTTTTCTTGTATTCATCTAATGTAAACCCTTCTTTTTTCAGTGAAACTATAAATGATTGTTCATCCATTGAATATTTTTTCTTTATGTCGTTTATAGCCTCGGCTATCTCCTCTGCCGCTGCATCTATCCCTCTCTGTTTTGCGGCCTGAATCTGCAATTTCATGTCTATCAGAACTTCAAGGAATGCGCCTTCATTCTCCTTGAATATTTTTCTTCTTTCCTCTTCTTTTATGTCCTTCATTTTATCGCTTGCCTCAAATTCCATCGCCTTATACAAATCGCTCCAGGTTATGACTTCCTGATTCACGACTGCGATTACCTTGTCAAGGAGTATTGCTGCGCTGGAAACGCCGCAGGAGATTAGTATTATTAATACAGAAATGAATGCCTTAAGCCTTGTCATTGCTTCCTCCTAAGATGCGGAAACTGTTGTGTAAGTATACCCTATGGCTCATAAATAATTCTACAAGATTATACTTAGCCGGAGCGAAGGAATTCAGGGAATAGCTGTGATATCCTTAACTGCTGACCTTACAACAAACACCCTGATATTATTGCTGGCTTTATCCACGGGCACAAGAAAAAAGCCTTTTTTCCCATTATCGGGTTTAGAGAGGAAAAAGCCTTTATTCCAGGGGACGCCGCCCTGAAGATAACCCACCATTGATTCGTCATCATTGAATTTAACAAATATTTTTTTGCCTTCGCTCTGTCTGAGTCCGTATATCTTTTTTTCTATATATCCGCTGTCGCCTTCAAACGTCTTTACAAAAAATATCGCCTTAAGTTTTAGCATAGGGATGGCCTGGGTCCTTTTCCCATCCAGTTTTTTGAATAAAATCTCAGGAGACTCCTGAGAGAATTCCTTCAAATATCCCCTAAGTAGTTTGCCGTCAATGAATCTCAGGACGACTTTATCATCAGCTGACATGGTTAATTTTATGAGTTGCTTATAGATTATGTCAAGCGATGGGAGAAGGTTGCCAATCTCATTCTCACTTGTGCCTGTTAAGCCGAATACCACAATATGTAGGATTTGCTATAAAAATAAACGATTGTTCTATGGATTGTAATGTTAAGTGTACAATTCTATTGTTCTGTATACATTAGGCGTATGTTTTGTTTATAAATAGGATTGCACCGATTTACTTTAAATATAGCTTTGTGTAAATAGAGCGATTAATTGTTGACCTAAAAACATGTATTGAATCAAAATTATATGTGGATAATCATAAAAAATGATTTTTTGTATAAAAAAGTAATTTTTTTGTTGACAAATATGTTTTGTTGTGTTATAAATTAATGCAGAATGGTTAAACAGCAGACAGGAACGGTTAAGCAGCAGACAGGCGAGACCTCGTTGAAGATGTTGTTTTCCTCGGCAATAAGGGCTGACGTGCTTGCCCTTCTGCTTAACAACCCTGATGAAAAATTCTATGTCAGGGAAATAGCCAACCTTATAAGAAAGAATCCTTCAGGGGTAAAGAGAGAGCTTGACAACCTTGAGAAGATGGGGATTTTGTTCAGCCATAGGGTTGCTAATCTTAGATACTTTCAGGCAAATAAGACGTCTCCGCTGTTTCCGGAGCTTAAAAACCTCATTGATAAATCCCTTGGTCTCCCCGGAGCGCTTAAGACAATGGTGAGGATGGCTGGCGCAAAGGCGGCATTCCTTTACGGCCCTTACGCAGAGGGTGAGGATGTCGGCAGTGTTGACCTTTTCATAATAGGGGCGGCTTCCAATGACATAGGCGCAGGGTTAAAAGAGCTTGAAGATAAGTTTGGCAAGAAGATTAACTATACTGCGCTTGATGAGTCTGAATATAAACACAGGAAAGAAAATGCCGATGCAGATTTAGAAAAACTGCTATCAGGCAGAAGGATTATCTTGATAGGCAGGCTTTAGATTAAAACTTTCCCCTTTGAGTCTAATGACTCAAAGAGGGTTGGAGAGGGGGTGAATTAGAATGGCAGCTAAGAAGAAAGCAGCAAAGAAGAAAAAGAAATAAGTAAGTGTTTCAGAGTCTTTTGGGCTGGGGAGTGCAATCTCCAGCCCTCTTTTTTTTATTTTTCAATTTAGAAAACAAACGATGTAACTATATAAGATACTGATTTCGGAGAAAAAATCAAGTAGTTTTTTATAACTTCTTGAAATATATGGATTTTTTATGAATATGCCAATGCATTAACCCGGGCATATTCAATGTCAGTATCAGATACAATTTCCCAGCAGTCCGCTGCAGAAAGCAGATTTTTTACGAATTTTATATTTGTAGAATGACCTGCCTTGCTCGCTACAAGATGTCCGTAGATAGGGAATCCTATCAGGGAGATATCGCCAATAAAATCAAGCATTTTATGTCTTACGAATTCATCCTTAAATCTCAGGCCTGATTTATTCAGCACACCATCGTCTCCAAGGATGACAGCATTGTCAAGAGAGCCGCCTTTTGCAAGCCCGTTGGCCCTGAGATACTCTACATCTTTCACAAACCCGAAGGTCCTTGCCGGAGCAACTTCTCTTGCAAATGTTTCTTCGTTCAGTTCTAAGGTTAATTTTTGCTCTCCTAATAGATGGTGGTTAAAGTAAATTCTGTATGTCAATCTTCTGCCGTTATGCGGGAAAGCGGCAATTTCCGAATGTCCATCCTCAAAGAATATAGGTTTTGTAATGCGCAGATACGACCTTCTCTTCCCCTGTTTCGCAATTCCGCCTCTCAGGATTATGTCAATCAGTCCGGTAGAACTTCCATCAAGTATAGGTATCTCAGGGCCGTCAAGTTCAATGATAAGGTTATCTATCCCTAATCCTGATGCCGCAGCGAGGAAATGTTCAACGGTTTTTATCCTGGCGCCGTTATGGCCCAGGCTTGTTGCAAAGGCAGTGTCTGAAACTTCGCCTACATGCGCCCTTATCATTACATTTTTATCTATTCTATGGAAAATAATGCCGCTATCTCTGGACGCCGGTTTTAGTTTTACACTTACATGTGCTCCTGTATGAAGCCCAATGCCTGCAAAACTTACTTCCTGTTTTATAGTTCTTTGTAAACGCATAACAGATGGAGGGAACGCAAATAATATGCCAAGATAAAAGTCTTTTAAATCAATAGGTTTTTGCAGGGCGGATGTTGTTTATATTCATCAGATGTATGGTTATTAACACACATGAGATAATGATTTTTATCCGCCTCAGGCGGATTACGCCTCGCCGCCAACTACAATCTCAGGTATTCTTATTGTGGGCATTGCATCTGACACAGGAGCTCCCTGATTGTCCTTTCCGCAGGTCCCTATTGAAAAGCCGAGGTCAGAAGCAACCATGTCAATAGATTTCAAGATTGCAGGCCCGTTTCCTGTAAGTGTTGCGCCTCTTACAGGTTCTCCGATAACGCCATTCTTAATTATATAGCCTTCCTGAACCTCAAATACAAAGTCGCCGTTTACTGTGTTTACCTGTCCGCCGCCCATCTTTCTGATGAAGATGCCTTTCGCAACGGATTTCAGGACGTCTTCGGGCCTGGATTTCCCGGGGGCAATAAAGGTGTTTGTCATTCGCGGAATCGGCCTGCTGCGATATGACTCTCTGCGTCCGTTTCCGGTTGAGCCTGTGTTGTCCTGCATGGCTGTCAACCTGTCGTACATATACCCTGTAAGCACCCCATTTTTTACAAGCGCTGTTCTCTGCGCCGGCGTGCCTTCGTCGTCAAAGCGGAAGGAGCCTCTTTTGTTTGGAAGTGTTGCATCGTCAATTACCGTGACTAAAGGAGATGCAACTATCTCACCTATTTTTTTAGAATATACTGAGAGTCCCTGCTGTGCCAGGTCAGCCTCAAGCCCGTGTCCTATTGCTTCATGTATCATGGTGCCGCCTGCCTCTGATGATATGACGACAGGCATTCTTCCGCCCGGCGCCCTTCCGGCATTAAGCATCATGAGAGAACGCCTTACAGCCTTTAATGCTATATCTTCCGGCTTTACACTCTCAAAAAGCTCAAAGCCGATAGAGCCTCCTGCATGTTCATATCCTGTCTGGGTTATGCCGTTGTCAGAGGCTACTATGTGGATAACCATAAGCGTATGAATACGCTCATCTTCTGCCGTAAAACCGTCAGACGCCGCTATCTGGACTTTCTGCACAAAGTCGCGGTATCCGACTAATGCCTGTTTTACCCTTTTATCAAAATCCCTTGCAGTCTTGTTTGCAGCCCTCACGAGCTCTATTTTTTTGTCTATGGGTATCTTTTCAGGAAGAAGTTTTATAGTGTAATCAACATTAGGTTTCTGTTTTCTAAGGTCCAGCGTAAAGTCTTTGTCCTCTGACTTCCCGCTTGCAAGATGTAATGCCTTTAAACTTCCGGCCAGCTCTAACAATGCCTTTTCGGATATGTCGTTGCTGAAGGCGTAATAAGTTTTTCCATTTGCTATCAGCCTTATCCCAACCCCTGAATCTACGCCTGTGAATATCTTTTCTATCTTATTGTCTTCAAGCTGTATGGATGTAGGCCTTCTGTGTTCAACGAACACGTCTGCATACTCGCCTCCAGAAGAGAGAGTCTTTTTGAGAATCTTAAGAAGAAGCTCGTTATCTAACATAGATTTTTGTCCTTTTCTGTCATTGCGCGGCAATCTTGTTTATTATAGCATTAAGAAAAAAAGTTTAAGAGACTGCCATTATGCTGGCGCCCTTTCATCACCCTTTTCTTTCTTGAAATTCCCGCGCTTGAAGGGGTATGATTGAGGGGAAATTGGGGAGGGAAACACGATGAAAGAATTAATTCCAGAAGATGTGGTTGAGAAGAAAATCTATCTGATACG
The DNA here is from genome assembly GCA_001871685.1 of Nitrospirae bacterium CG1_02_44_142. GTDB lineage: Bacteria > Nitrospirota > Thermodesulfovibrionia > Thermodesulfovibrionales > UBA1546 > UBA1546. Next base: position 19,342 of record MNVK01000096.1, on the reverse strand, counting down.
CGGGCAGAAGATTATATTAAGCATACATTTAGCAGAATTATATGGGGTAGAAACAAGAGCATTAAACCAAGCTGTAAAAAGGAATATCGACAGATTCCCTGAAGATTTCATGTTCCAACTGAAAGATTCCGAGGCCGAATGGCTGGTATCACAAAATGTGATACCACATAAGAAGTATTTTGGCGGCTCTTTTCCTTATGCCTTCACTGAGCAGGGCGTGGCAATGCTTTCAAGCGTTCTCAACAGTGAGCGAGCAGTTCAGGTCAACATTGCCATAATGCGGGCATTCGTAAAACTGCGAGAAATGATAGCCGCAAATAAAGACCTTGCCCGAAGGCTTGATGATATTGAAAAGAAATATGACACTCAGTTCAAGGTCGTGTTTGATGCAATCCGCCAACTCATGACACCGCCGGAACCGAAGAAAAGGAAAATAGGATTTGAGGTCAGGGAAAGCACGGCGAGATACGGGGCATCCGGGCGCAAGAGAGCGCGTTAGATTTGCGGTTTTCACGCCAGCGGACTATGGGACTTTTACCCTTCTACTATATTGCTCTTTGATACTCTGAAACTTTATTGCTTCCCCGCTTACTCGCATCCGAGCTATGGCTCTGCGGAACTATGGCGCTATTGAATTTCTTTGCTATAAAGATTAATATTGAGGGGGAAAATTAGAGAGAGAATAAATTATGAAAACTTGGGAACATCCCGGCGGAAAGCTTAGAGAACTCGGCGCTGAATCTTTGACAGACGCCGAACTGTTGTCAATTCTCGTTTCCACAGGCACAAAAGGAAAATCGGCAGAGGAAGTTGCAGAAGAGATTCTCAATAAGTTCGGCTCATTCAAAGGCATGGCAAACCAGCCTCTTGAAAAATTTCTCCAATTCAAAGGGCTTGGTGATGTAAAGATTATCAGGATTGCAGCAGCCTTTGAGATTGCAAGAAGAATTGTTAATCAGGTATTGAAAGATAAAGAAGATGTCTAAGATTAGAGGAAAGCCTATAAAATTATCTTCGCCTTATGATACTTCAAGCAATAAGACCGAGCGCACCGCCAATCAAAAAGCTGTTGAATGGATAAATCAGATAATCAAAGAGCAATCCTTACCAATCGGTTTTTCAGAACAGGAAACCGTAGGCGCAGACAGAAAACAGCCTGATATCATCATTTATAAATCACCTCAAAGTACCGATGCCCTATGCGTTATTGAGCTTAAGCCGCCTTATTTTGACCCATTTGATTTTAAGGAACTCAAAAAGCCAGCATGGGAAAAGGCAGTGCAAAGAAAAGCCAAATATTTTGGATGCTCAAACTTCCAGAAGCTTATTTTGTATAAAACGGAAGAAGTTAACAAACAGTCCGATGAGTCAATCCAGATTGCAGGGATATATGACCTTTCTACAATAGAGGACTTGAACAATATTGAAGAACCAAGATTCAAGAGTGCGATAATCAAGGGTCTTGAGAAATTCCTGTTTGAGCTCATTGATATCCATACCGGCAAAAAACCGGAACATCTTTTACCTATTGACGAGCTTTTAATATTAAAGCTTCATGTGAAGAATCTGCGCTTATCTCGTTTTTATAGAAATATTATAAGAGATAGTTTTCATAAAGATTCTGACTTTGCCAAGAAACTCAAAATCTGGTTTATTGAACAACAGTGGAGCTTTGCAGCTCAGGAAGAAGATTTCGACAAGGTAGCACGGCAGACAGCGTATTTGCTCATAAATAAGCTGCTTTTTTATCAGGCTCTAAAAACAAAGTATACAAACCTTGCCTCACTGCTCATCCCTGATGATTTAACTGCAGGGGGACAGCTTCAGAAAATCTTGCAACAAACGTATTTCAATTATATAACGGATAACATTGACTACGAAACTATTTACAGCACTGATTTTATTGACCAGATAGCATTCCCCGATAGCAGAGAAGTTGTTGAAGAGATTAAAGGACTTGTAGCTATCATAAAGGAATATGATTTTTCAAAAATCGGCTTTGACATTATCGGAAGAATATTTGAAAAGCTGATCCCTCAGGAAGAGCGCCATATTTTGGGGCAATATTTCACAAGCCCAGATGTTGTTGACCTGATCTTAAAGTTCTGCCTGAAACATGAAGACGACAAGGTTATAGATCCCTCATGCGGTGCAGGCACATTTCTCGTCAGGGCATATCAGCACAAGAAACTTATGAATAACAGGCTTGCACATCAGGAAATTCTTGAAAGCCTGTGGGGTGTGGATATAGCAAAATTCCCTGCTCACCTTGCAACCATTAACCTTGCAATCAATGACTTGGGTGTTATTAAAAATTATCCGAACATTGCACGGGAAGACTTTTTCAATCTATTGGTGAAACCTGATGGTGGTGTTGAGCTGACTGAAAGATGGAGAAAACTAAAGGCTAAAACATTAGGCACGGAGCAAAAAGAGATAACTCATCCGCGGTGGTTTGACTGCATCGTAGGCAATCCGCCTTACACAAGGCAGGAAGAAATAGCCGAAATTACTGAAAAAGCCGGTTACAAGAAAAATCTTATCGAGAAAGCTCTTATTTATGGCGGGCGGAAGCTTGCAGATATCTCAAAGAGGGCTGGCATTCATGCCTATTTCTTTGTGCATGGGACAAAGTTTCTGAAAGATGGCGGCCGTTTCGGCTTTATTGTCTCAAATTCGTGGATGGATGTGGATTACGGGAAAGGGCTTCAAGAACTATTTCTCAAGAACTATAAAATCATTGCAATCATTGAATCCAAAGTTGAACGCTGGTTTGAAGATGCTGACATCAATACCTGCATAATAATCCTTGAGAAGTGCAAATATCAGAAAGAAAGAGATGAAAATCTGGTCAGATTTGCATATCTCTTAAAACCCTTAAGACATTTTATCCCGCCTGCCCACGACATGTGGGAAAAACAGAAACAAAGGCTTGACGCCATTGGAAACCTTATTAAAACAATTCTCTATCACAATGACTTTTACCAGAACGATGAATTAAGAATTTATCCCAAAAAACAGAGCGAGCTGTGGGAAGAAGGTTTTGACACAGAAGAAAGAAAATATACAGGCTCAAAATGGGGCAAGTATCTGAGGGCTCCGGAGATATTTTTTAAGATTCTTGAAAAGGGTAAGGATAAACTTGCGCCATTAAAAAAGATAGCGGATATCAGGAGAGGATTTACAACAGGTGTAAATGAGTTTTTCTATCTGACAGAAGAAGAAATAAAAGAGAGAGGAATTGAAAAAGAATTCTGGATGCATAAAAATGACAAAGATGAATGGGCGCCGAATAGAGTGCTTGTAAGCCCGAGGGAAGCAAAAAAGGTTGTTGTATCTCCTGAAGATTTATCAAAGATTGTTCTTTTCATAAACAAAGACAAAGAGAAACTAAAAAGCAAAAAGGTTCTCTCTTATATCAAACAAGGGGAGAGGAAGGGTTTTCATAACAGGTCAACATGTTCATCTCGTAATAGATGGTATGAACTTGAATATAGAGAAACGTGGCCGATCTTTTATCCAAGAGTTCACACAGATAGACAATTAGTGATTTCAAATAAGTATATGTTTCAGGCTGATTGCAGTTTTATGGAGATAAAACCAAAAAGAAAGCGTGATGTTCTGCCATTGCTTTGTTTTTTACTTTCTACAGTGAGCATGTTATTTAAAGAATTTTACAGCAGAACCTATGGCGGTGGGACAGGGCCTATTGATATAAAAGGCACAGATTTTGAAAAAACTCCAGTTATAAAAAATTTCTCTAAGGATGGGCGGTTAAAACTCAAAAAACTAGCTATAAAATATCCCTCTCCTGAAATAAAATCCATATTTGAAGATTTAAAGGCTTATTCATCTGATGAAGTTTCTCTCGATAAAGTCAAGCCTGACCGCCGTGAACTGGACAAAATAATCATGGGCGATATTCTTGGTTTAACCGATGACGAACAGCTTGAGGTCTATCGTGCAGTTGTTGACCTTGTGAAATCAAGGATAGAAAAGGCAAGAAGCGTTGATAAAAAAGGAAAGACAACGGAGGGTGTTGATGTTGAACTTTTAACAAAGACAATTAAAGATAAGCTTGGAGATAAACTTCTTGGACATTTCTACAGAGAAAAAATCCTTAATCAGAAAAACCTTAAAACCGTTAAGCTCTTTCATCTGGCCCCCCTTACATCCCCCCTTAGCAAGGGGGGAAAGAGGGGGGTAGAAATCAAAAACGAACTCTTTGGCTGGCGTATTTTTTCTGGTAAAGACCACATAGACTGCTCAAGTGAAGCAGAAGCAGAGTTTTTAAAGGTTTGGCTTGAGTCAGGGCTTGAGGAAATAAAGATACCAAAAGACGAATTATACATCTCAAAAATCCTTCCAGAACTCAAAGCCCTTAAAGAAAAAATAGACAGAATAATCTCCGACCACATCTCCTCCATCACCAGCCAGAAATTGCAGAACAAAATTTTGCAGAAATTACAGGGGGAGTTGTTTGCGTGAGATAAAAGAGATAAATGGGATTGTGAGGGGGCTTTTAAGAATGGGATAGTAGAGGGACACTTCCCATATTTAATAATTAATCAGGGACACATCCCTATAGTAATTAATCAGGGACACATCCCTATTATCTCAGCTATGAAGATGGATAGCCGAAAGGATTATAACTAGAGAACGGAAATATGGCTTTTCGCCTCGGCTCCGCACTCAGGCGGATTCGCCGAGGAGAACAAGTCTGCGCTACGCTTTGACTATCGGGGAAGTAGGCGGAGTAGATTGAGATTGTCTATGACTCATAGAGTGGAGGGGAAAAGAAGTAAGATTTTTCTGTTATACTATTAACAAGTATCCGACAGAGAGGAGGGAATGAATGTCAGTTAAAGAAATAATTAGAAATGAAATAGATAGGCTTCCTGAAAATCTTCTTGCAGAGGTTCTTGACTTTATACAATTTTTAGAAAATAAAAAGGAAAAAACTCTGCTTGTAAGTGCCTCTCAAGAACTGTCCACCGCATCATTCCAGAAGATTTGGGACAACAAAGAGGATGCTGTCTATGACAGCTTATAAAAGAGGGGATATTATTCTCGTCCCATTTCCGTTCAGTAATCAAATCGCAACTAAGAAACGTCCATCTGTAATTGTTAGTTCCAATCTCTACAACAATGTGTCTTCTGATATTGTCATTATGGCGATTACAAGTCGGACAGATAAAACTATTGGAATAGGAGAATGTTTAATAATGGATTGGCAGGTTGCCGGCCTGTTAAAACCATCGGCTATTAAACCGGCCATTTCAACTATTGAACAACAACTGGTCTTAAAAAAATTAGGCAGCCTTTCTTCTAATGATCTGTTCTCTATGGAAAATGCATTGAAGAGATTTTTAGACTTGCAGTAAGTAATTTTATGATACCACAGCCCTCCGTGTGCCTCGTTGACCAAAACCTCACAAAAAGCGGAACAGGCAGATTATCTGAAGTGCAGAGGGCGGAGATTGGGTTGGAAGATTAGAAAAAGCATAGACTGTGATATTATAGAATATAGAAATAAAAGTGAGGGGGTGGTTTAAATGGGCACTGCTACAGCAAAAAAAATAAATCCTGAAGATTTTATCCTCTCTGCGCTTTCTCCTCAGGACAGGCTTAACGCTGCCTTCAAAGTTGCAGGCGAGGCATTTAAAAAGACCACATTGACAATGAAAGACATTGATAAAGCAGCTAAAACTGTGAGGAGAAGAATCTACGGAAAAAAGAAGTAAGATAGTTATTGATACAGGCGTGCTTGTTTCTGCCTTTGCCTTTGGCGGTGTGCCTGAGAAAACTGTCAGAAAAGCATTTAAAGAGGCAGACATATATGTATCCCCAGCCCTTCTTGAAGAGTATCGTGATACCCCGTTGGAACTTGAAACCGAGGGGAAGATAAGCCATATCCAGTTAAAGGCGTTAATTTCCGGAATAGCCTCTTTTGTTGCAAACACAAGAATTGTCTATCCATCTGTAAAATTATCACTCTGTAGAGATACCGACGATAATATGCTTCTTGAATGTTGCCATACAGCAAGAGCAAAGATTCTTATAACCGGCGATAAAGATATTCTGGATATAAAGAATTTGCCTTTTGACCTTAAGATACTGACGCCACAAAAATATTTAGAAGAATAATACTTTCATGTGTTCTTCAAAAAAAGGAGAGCCTGTACATCATCCCTCATTCAGAGGGCAGGGAGATTGAGATTGTGGAGGGGAAAAGATGAAATCTGAAATATATTTCTCTGTAAAGACGCCTCTAAGTATTGAAGTCAGAACCACCGTTCAGTATTGGGAATACCTTACTACATTAAAACATCCAATAATGAAAAACAAGGAAGACATTGTAAAATTTGTTTTGCAGATGCCTGATGAAATAAGACAAAGCAAAATGGATAAAGAAGTCTTTCTTTATTATAAGCAGTCTGATAAACTATATTGCGTGGTTGTCAAGCATACAGGAAAGGAAGGTTTTTTAATAACTGCATATCCTGTTGATAAGGTAAAGGAAGGAGAAATTGTATGGACAAAGTAAAAGTTTATTACAACAATGAGTCAGATACAATGGATATTTGGTTCGGCAATCCCGAGGATGAAGTCGTATGTGAAGAGGCGGGAGAAGGCATTATCCTTAAAAAAGATAAAAATGGGAAGACTATAGGGATTGAAAAGCTATATGTAAGCAAAACTGTCGGTATTGACAGGCCTTTGCCTGTCGAATTAGTAGTTGCTTAGAATACCGGCAGCCCTTCGGGAAAATATAATGGAAGATTTTAAGGTCTTTTATGATGAAGAAGAGGATATTCTTTACCTTACAAAGGAAGGTGAGGAAGCCGAAGTTGTAGAAATATCTCCGGGCGTGAATATGGAACTTGACAGCAAAGGCAAACTCATAGGCGTTGAACTGTTTAAAGCCTCGTATATGTTTAAAAATGTTCTTAAACCAATGGAGAAGAAACTCCAGTTTGCATAACTGTCGGAACGAAATCAGGCTTCATTTCCCTTTGAGGTAGAAGATGATTTTTATGCCCTTCGCAAAGTCGGTACCCACGACATAATCAAAAAGCCTTAATTCTCTCGAATCCTATATGCCGTTTACTTATCGATAGATATTGTCCTTATATGTTAAAATTTCATTAGCATTTCAAAGCTGTCTCAGGAGAAGATATGCTTGGCGTTATAGGTGGAAGCGGGGTTTATGAGATTGATGGAGTAGTCATCAAGGAGGAGAAAAGAATCTCAACTCCTTTTGGCGCTCCTTCCGATTCTTACAGGATTGGCGAGATAGCAGGAGTAGAGGTTGCATTTCTTCCAAGGCACGGTTCTCCTCACCATATTGCTCCGCATAAGGTTAACTACAGGGCGAATATCCGGGGTTTCAGAGAACTCGGAGCAGAAAGGATTATCTCCGTGAATGCGGTTGGGGGAATAAATCCTAAGCTTAAACCGGGTTCAATCGTCATTCTTAATCAGATTATTGATATGACAGAGGGCCGGGCGTCAACATTTTATGATGAAGAAGAAATCGTGCATGTGGACTTTACCGAGCCGTATTGCCCTGAGCTGCGGACAGCATTACTCACGGCAGGTAAAAAGGCGGGAGTTGCGCTTAAAGAGGATGCAACCTATGTATGCGTAAACGGCCCGAGGCTCGAGACTGCTGCGGAAATAAAGGCGTTTTCTTTGCTGGGCGCTGATGTGGTTGGAATGACAGGCATGCCGGAGGCGTCTCTGGCAAGAGAGCTTGCGATATGTTTTGCAGGAATAGGTGTTGTCACAAATTATGCTGCCGGTATCTCAGGCAGCAGGCTTACCACAACCGAGGTTGTAAGGACCATGGCAGAATCCTCAGAAGTGGTGAAGGCTCTTTTAGAAAAGACCTTTGCCGGCATCCCTCATACAAGAAACTGCGGATGCAAGGACGCCCTTGCGAATGCAAAGATGTGATAACATATTACTAATTTGTCATTCCGAGCGAAGCGAGGAATCTCGTCGTGAGATTGCTTCGTCCCGAGCCGCTCGGGGCTCGCAATGACAGCGTAGAGAACTGTTAGGAGCAATAACTTTTCACATGGATACCATTCTTATAGTTGAAGACAGAGAATCAATGTCAGATATGCTTAAGGAGACCCTCAGGACTGAGGGCTACAGGACTATTACGGCAAAAGACGGGCCGGAAGGTATAAAAAAAATAAAAGAAAACAGGATTGACCTGGTCCTTACTGATTTGAAACTTCCCAGAAAAAACGGCATAGATGTATTAATGGCCGCGAAGGAAGAGAATCCTTTAATGCCGGTAATTGTAATGACTGCCTTTGGTTCTGTTGAGACTGCCGTGCTTGCAATTAAAGAAGGCGCATTTGATTTTATTACAAAGCCTTTTGATACCGACCATCTTCTGGTGCTTATGAAGAGGGCGCTTGAGACTCAAAGGCTGATGACAGAGAATATGCTTATGAAAGAGGAGTTTTCATCACAGCTCGGACTGCCGATGATAATAGGCAAAAGCGAAAAAATATCAGAAGTGGCCCAGCAGATACAGAAGGTTGCGCCGAGCAAGACAACTGTGCTGATTCTCGGTGAAAGCGGCACAGGCAAGGAATTGTTCGCAAGGGCCATTCATTACCTCAGCCCGAGAAAGGAATATCCGTTTGTCCCTATAAACTGCGCTGCCATACCGGGGGAACTATTGGAGTCAGAGCTTTTCGGGCATGAAAAGGGAGCTTTTACAGGCGCTGATTATAAGAAACTCGGCAAATTTGAACTGGCTGATAAAGGCACTATATTTCTTGATGAAATAGGCGAGATGGATACTGCGCTTCAGTCCAAGCTGCTAAGGGCGCTTCAGGAAGGGGAGATAGAAAGGCTCGGAGGCCTGAAAACGATAAAGATAGACGTAAGGGTTATCGCTGCAAGTAACCGGGACATTGAAAAGGCTGTTTCAGAAAAGACATTCAGGGAAGACCTTTACTACAGGTTGAGCGTATTCCCTGTCAGGATTCCTCTGCTCAGAGAAAGGGTTGAGGATATTCCTATGCTTGCAGGGTTTTTCCTTAACAAATACTGCGCCGAACTCAAGACGCCTTTAAAGACTATCTCTGCCGAAGCCCTTGAAATGATGGTTGAGTATCCGTGGAAGGGGAATGTCAGAGAGCTTGAAAATACAATAGAACGGGCCATAATATTATGCGACGGGAAGGTGATAATGCCCGAGGATATATCACTGAGCCCTTTATCCTTTGAATCGTACATAAAGAATCTCCCGATGGACGGAGCGCTCCGAGCAGCTCGGAGAGAGGCATTAAGGATTGCTGAGACTCAGCGGATAATAAAGGCGCTGAAAGAGACAAAGGGAAATAAAAGCAGGGCGGCAGAAGTCCTGCAGGTAAGTTATAAAACGCTTTTAACTAAGATAAAAGAATATCATATAGAAGAATAGAATCTTTTAAAAAATAAATCGGAGGGTTGCAATGTCAGGACATTCAAAATGGTCTCAGATAAAATATAAAAAGGCTAACACGGACGCAAAAAGGGGCAGGGCATTTACTAAACTCGTCAAGGAGATAGCGGTTGCGGCCAGGTTCGGAGGCGGCGACCCTGACGGCAATCCGAGATTGCGCACTGCAATGGAAAAGGCAAAAGAGGTCAATATGCCCCACGACAATATTAAAAGGGCGATTATGAAGGGCACAGGCGAACTTCCCGGAGTTACATATGAGGAAATCATGTATGAAGGGTACGGCCCTTCAGGTGTTGCAATGATGATAGAGACGCTGACTGACAACAAGAACAGGACTGTCCCGGAGATAAGACATGCAATGGCAAAACACGGCGGGAGCCTCGGAGAAACAGGCTGTGTTTCGTGGCTCTTTGATAAAAAAGGATATATCCTGGTTAATAAATCTAAGGTATCTGAAGACTCTGTAATGTCTGCTGCCCTTGATGCAGGGGCTGAGGATATGAAAAATGACCCTGAAGAAGAAAACTTTGAGATAATAACTGCTCCTGAAGATTTCAATAATGTTAAAGCTGCGCTTGAGAAGGCAAATATTCCTGTTGAGTCCGCTGAGATAACCATGCTCCCCAAAAACTATGTAGTCTTGGACGGAAAGGCGGCAGAGCAGATGATAAGGCTTATGGATGCGCTTGAAGACCATGACGACGTCCAGAATGTTTATGCAAATTTTGATATTCCTGACGAAGCGGCTGAGAAGGCAGTAAAATAATGAAAGGATGCACGATGCACGATACCCCCCTTTAATTCCCCCCTTACTAAGGGGGGATAGAGGGGGGTTGAATCCTGTGTTATGCACCATGTAGGCTCTTGCAATATCAATGCCTGCGGCGTTATTATAAATAACAATATGTCAACTTCTATGCGCGCTGTCCTTAAAAGAAAATTTCTTGCTGGACTGATTGTCTCAATTCCTGCGGTAATTACTGTTTTAGTTATCGTATGGTTTTTTGAGTTTATTGACGGCATACTGGGTCCCCTTTACAACAAGATGCTGGGCTACCAGGTCCCCGGCCTCGGATTCATATCTGCGGTAATTCTGATATTTCTTATAGGCATAATATCAACGAATGTCTTCGGTAAAAAGTTAATAGAGTTTTTTGAAAAGGCTGTTGTCAGAATACCTGTGTTCAAGGGCATTTATGCGGCAATAAAGCAGCTTGTTGACGCATTCTCGCCTGAAAACAAAAGTTCATTCAAGAAATTTGTGATAGTTGAATACCCCAGACAGGGAGTCTATGCATTCGGCTTCCTGACCAAAGAGTGTACGGTAAAGGCGTCTAAAAACGGCCAAGAATCATACCTCAGGGCGGTATATGTACCTACGAATAATCTGTATCTCGGCGAGATAGTCCTGCTGGGCGAAGGCGACGTCTTCTATACGGACATTCCGATAGAGGAGGGCATAAAGATAATACTTTCAGGCGGCATTGCAGCGCCGTCACGCATATCGGAGTCAAAAGAATGAAACTTGCAGTGGTTATCCTGGCGGCAGGACGGGGCGAGAGGATGAATTCTCCCTTGCCGAAGGTTCTGCATGGAATTTTTGATAAACCTATGCTGCAGTGTGTAATTGATTCCGCATCAGGGCTTAAGCCGTCAAAAATCGTAATTGTAGTTGGAAAGAATTACGGGGAAATAAAAGATGCTATTAATAAATCTCCCCATCCCCCCTTTATTAAAGGGGGGCGAGAGGGGATTACTAAAGGGAAACAGAGCAGCCTTTCGTTTGTTATACAGAAAAAACCCAATGGGACAGGCGATGCGCTTGTAAGGGCAAAATCCGCCTTAGGCGGACTGAAAGATTTCATAGGCACGATACTCGTATTAAACGGAGACGTCCCGCTCATTACATCAGAGACATTGAAGAAATTTCTCAGTTTGCACCTCAGAGGGAAGAATGATATTTCTCTTATCTCATTTGCTGCGGCAAATCCTGCTTCATACGGAAGAATATTAAGGGACAGAAACAGCCGTATTAACTCAATTGTAGAGGATAAGGATGCAACAGAGGCTCAGAGAAAAATCAATGAGGTTAACAGCGGAGTATATGCTATAAAATCCGGAGCCTTAGCGCTGCTTAAAGAAATTCCCCTGAATGCTGCAAAGGGTGAGTATTACCTTACAGATATTATCGGCATCGCCGGAAACAAGGGCTATAAAATAAATGCCTACTGCATAGGTTCTGAGGATGAGATGATGGGAGTTAATACAATACCTGAACTGATGAAGGCGCGGAAAATATTCAGGGAGAGACTGGCTGACGCCTGGATTAAAAAGGGTGTTATATTTTTTGACCACGATTCAGTCTTTATCTCAGACAGCGTTGTTATAGGAAATAATACAACTATTTATCCTGACGTCTGTCTTGAAGGCAGGACCGAAATAGGCAGAGGATGCACTATATATCCGAATGTGCGCATTGTTGACAGCGTTATCAAGGATGGGGTTGTAGTGAAGGACTCTACTGTGATAGAGGGTTCTGTTATTCGGGCTAAAGCAGTGGTTGGGCCTTTTGCCCATATCAGGCCCGGATGCGATATCGGCTCCGAGGCAAAGATAGGGAATTTTGTTGAAGTCAAAAAATCTGTGCTCGGCGGCGGGACCAAGGCGTCTCATCTCAGTTACCTCGGTAACGCCTCTATAGGAAAGGGCGTCAATATCGGGGCAGGCACAATAACATGCAATTATGACGGCAAAAAGAAGAGCAGGACAACAATAGAAGACGGCGCTTTTATAGGCAGCGACACTCAGCTAATTGCGCCTGTAAGAGTTGGCAGAGGCGCATACATAGGCGCAGGCTCTACCATTACCAAGTGCGTTCCTGCCATGTCGCTTTCAGTGAGCAGGGTAGAGCAAAAGAACATAGAGGGATGGGCACGAAAAAAATTCAAAATTCAAAGTTCAAAATTCAAAGTTAAAAAGAAAGGAAACAAATAGTGTTTTATTTAAACTATTCACTATTCACTCACTGCCGGACAACCCCCTCAATCCCCCTTAACAAAGGGGGAATAAAAGGGGTTGTTTCGCTTCACTGTTCACTGTTTTAATATGTGCGGAATAATAGGTTATACAGGCAAAAATAATGCGGTTTCAATAATACTTGAAGGGCTCAAGCGCCTTGAATACAGGGGGTATGATTCTGCGGGAATCGCATTTTTTAATGAAAAAGGCATAGAGATAAGGAAGTGCACAGGAAAGATTAAAAACCTGTCTGCGATTATAGACTCTGACAAACCCTTCAGCTCTACCGCCATAGGGCACACAAGATGGGCGACTCACGGAAGGCCGTCAGAAGAAAATGCCCATCCTCACAGGTCAAACGGGATAGTAATTGTGCACAACGGGATAATAGAAAATTATCTCCCGCTTAAAAAGAAACTGATTGATGAGGGATATAAGTTTACATCAGAGACCGACACAGAGGTCCTATGCCATCTGACAGAAAAATATGCCGCGGATTATCCTCTGGAAGATGCTGTCAGACAAGCGCTTAAGGAGGTCAAGGGGGCATACGCCCTTGCAGTAATGAATGAAAAAGAACGCGGCAAGATTGTTGGCGTGAAAAAAGACAGTCCTCTGGTTGTCGGCCTGGGCGGCGGAGAATTTTTCCTGGCGTCTGATGTGCCTGCCTTCCTCAGCTATTCAAGAGATGTGATATTTCTTGATGATGGAGAGATGGTTGTTATGACAGGCGACGGCGTGGTTGTGACAACCCTTGACGGCGCGCCTGTTCAGAAAGAAGTTGTGTCAGTTTCATGGAGCCCGGCCATGGCTGAAAAAGGCGGCTACAAGCATTTTATGCTTAAAGAGATATATGAACAGCCCAGGGCAATAGCAGATACTCTGAGGGGAAGGTTTTATCCGGAAAGCGGTCAAGTGAATATGGATGAGTTTGGCATAAAAGAGGAAGACCTGAAAAAGGCGCAAAGAATTTTTATTGTGGCCTGCGGCACGTCATGGCATGCCGCCCTGGTCGGGAAATATATGATAGAAGAGTTGGCAAGGGTTCCGGTGGATGTGGATATAGCATCAGAATTCAGATACAGAAACCCGGTGCTGGGGCAGGACAGCCTTCTGATAGCTATAACGCAGTCGGGGGAAACGGCAGATACGCTTGCTGCCCAGAGGGAGGCAAAGCGGCTCGGCGCAAAGACCTTGAGCATATGCAATGTTGTGGGCAGCACTGCATCAAGAGAGGCGGATGCCGTGTTCTATACGCATTCAGGCCCTGAGATAGGCGTTGCATCAACAAAGGCCTTCACTACCCAGATAGTAGGGCTTTATCTCTTTGCAATAGGACTCGGCAGGCTTAAGGGGACTGTCCGCGGCGATTCAGCTATGGAATTGCTCAGGGCTCTCCTTTTTCTGCCAACGCTGGTTGAGAAGGTTCTTGCGGCAGACAATGCAATTGAACGTATAGCAAGGGAATTGTTTAAGGCTGATGATTTTCTGTATATGGGGAGGGGTATAAATTATCCTATTGCGCTTGAAGGCGCGCTTAAGCTCAAGGAAATATCTTACATTCATGCGGAGGGTTATCCTGCCGGAGAGATGAAACATGGCCCGATAGCGCTTGTTGACGAGGCTCTTCCGTCTGTATTTTTAGCGCCGAGGGGTAGACTTTATGCGAAGGTTCTATCTAATATAGAAGAAGTAAGAAGCAGGGGGGGCAGGATTATAGCAGTAACTGACGAGGGCAACAAAGAGGTATGCAGCCGTTCTGATTATTGCATCTTTGTGCCTGAGACTAATTCTTTTCTGTCGGCAATTTTGATGGCAATACCACTGCAGCTTCTTGCGTATCATATAGGAGTGCTGAGAGGATGCGATGTTGACCAGCCCAGGAATCTGGCTAAAAGTGTAACCGTAGAGTGAGAGCCGTTCTTGTGATGCAAGATGGACACGCATAAAATGTATTTGTTAATTTAAAAAAGGAGTTGTAATGTCAAGAGAGCTTTTATTGAAGGGCCTGAATCCCATGCAAAAAGAGGCGGTGCTCCATGAAGGAAGTCCGCTTCTTGTGCTTGCAGGCGCAGGCAGCGGCAAGACCAGGGTTATTACTCATAAGTTTGCATATTTTGCAAAGTCAAACAAGGTTTCTCCGCATTCAATCTTTGCTGTCACCTTTACAAACAAGGCCTCCGATGAGATGAAGCGCAGAATAGCCCTGCTCATTGGAAAGGATATGGACGGTTCATGGATAGGCACCTTCCATTCGCAGTGCAACAGGATACTCAGGAAAGAGATAAAGGCGCTCGGCTACAATAATAATTTTTTAATATACGATACTGACGACCATTGTAATCTTATAAGGCACATACTGAAGGAGTTCAGGATATACGAGGCGATGTATAAGGGGGTTGCTTCCAGGATAAGTTCCTTGAAGTCTTCACTTGTAACCCCGAGCAAGTTTCTTTCAAAAACAGACGGTTTTGGATTTGATGAAAAACTTGCAAAGGTCTATGTGAGGTATCAAGATGAATTAAAGAGGTCCAATGCGTTGGACTTTGACGACCTCATAATGCTTGCGGTTAAGCTTTTTGAGGAGAACCCGTTACTGCTTGAAAAATACAGGACTATATTCAATTATGTTCTGGTTGACGAATTTCAGGATACAAACTATGCTCAGTACCGTCTGTTAAAATTACTGGCCGCAAGGGATAATATCTGTGTTGTCGGCGACGACGACCAGAGCATATACAAATTCAGGGGCGCCGACGTCAGGAATATTCTTAACTTTGAAAAGGATTTTCCACGGGCCAAGGTCATAAAACTTGAGCAGAACTATCGCTCAACACAGAACATACTTGATGTTGCCGGCGCTGTAATAGCCGGCAACTCTGACAGGAAGCCGAAGAAGTTATGGACAGAGAGGGGCTGCGGCGAGAAGGTCTATTACTGCTGGTTCAATACAGAGGAAGACGAGGCGAAACATATAGCAGCCATGATAAAGGAACTTTATCTGAAGGGAGAATGCCGCTATAAGGATTTTGCTGTGCTTTACCGGGTAAATTTTCAGGCCAGGGCGATAGAGGATGCGCTGAGAGACGAGAGGATTCCGTATCGGGTTATGGGCGGAATAAGTTTCTATCATCGGAAGGAAATAAAAGATATTATCGCATATATGCGCCTTGCCGTAAATCATGATGACAATGTGAGCCTCAGACGGATAATAAACTGTCCTGTGAGAGGGATAGGCGCTGCAACGCTCTCAAAAATAGAGCATGAAGCAAAGAATAAATCGTTAAGTCTCTTTGCTGCGATTAAGGCGATATTAAAGGCAAACAGCGTTGCTCTGTCTGTCAGGGGAAAACTCGGCGGCTTTGTCAAGCTCATAGAACACATCGCCTCTGACGAATACAGGTCAGCCGCGGATATGCTGAAGGCGATAATTGAAAAAACAGGATATATGGATTCTGTGGAGGAAGATAAAACTCATAATATATATGAACTTATTGCATCTGCAGAGGGAAAAGATATAGGTGATTTCAGCGACAGGGCGGCGCTCTTGACCGCTATGGATGATATTAATGCAGAGAATTCCGTATCGCTTATGACACTGCACAGCACAAAAGGCCTTGAATTTCCCGTTGTTTTTGTTGCCGGGCTTGAAGACGGGCTCATGCCGTATTTTAAGGCGCTTCAGAATGAAGATGAGATATCAGAGGAGCGGAGGTTATTCTATGTGGGCATGACGCGGGCAAAAAATGTGTTATGGCTTACCGGCACGAAAAAGAGAAGGTTATATAATACAAAGGTACAAGAGCAGGAGCCGTCAAGATTTCTTGCCGATATACCTCAGCAGTGCTGCCAGCGCATAGAGAAATCGGCAAGTCCTCAGCCGAACACAGTTTCTGTGAAGAGAGCTGTTCAATTTAAAAAGCCGCTGCTCTATATTATCGGCTGCAGGGTAAAGCATCCCAAATGGGGAGTAGGCGTTATAAGGGAATGTTATGGAGATGGAGACGAACAGAAAGTGATGGTAAATTTTCCGGATGTGGGAGTAAAGAGGCTCGCTCTCAGATGCGCAAATCTTGAGAAGATATGAAGATATCCGTTGAACATATCGCAAAACTTGCAAGGTTGTCGGTTTCCGAAAAGGAAGCAGAGGCTTTCAGAGCGCAGCTTCAAGGCATCCTGAGTTATATGGAAAAACTAAATGAACTTGACACAAAAGACGTTGAACCTACCTCCCATGCAGTCTCATTAAGCAATGTCCTGCGCGAGGATATTCAGAGGGATTCACTATCAAAGGAAGACGCCCTTGCGAATGCCCCTGACCATACGGATAAATTTTACAGGGTGCCGAGGATAATAGAATGAAGGAGACAATATGTTAAGGTGTATGCTTATGTCAAAGATACACCTGGCAAAGGTGACAGAGGCGAATCTTGAGTATGAGGGCAGCATCACCATAGATGAGGTTATACTCAAGAAGGCCGGAATCCTTCCCTATGAGCAGGTCATGATAAGCAACCTGAATAACGGCGAGAGGTTTGAAACTTACGTGATACCCGGCAGAAAAAATTCAGGCATGATATGCCTGAACGGGCCTACGGCAAGAAAGGGCGCTGTCGGCGACAGGGTTATCATATTCTGCTACGGATACTTTGAAGACAAGGACATAAGAAAGTTCAAGCCCAGGATAGTCATTCTGGATTCAGAGAACAGAGCTGTTAGGGTTAAGTAGATTTGGGTGATGCCGGAATCTGAAACTATTTATTCCAAGATGAAAATCCTCGTTACAGGCGGCGCGGGATATATCGGAAGCCATGTTGTGAAGGCATTGGGAGAGGCTGGTTATGAGGTTCTGACATATGACAACCTTTCCACCGGTAACAAGTGGTCTGTTTTATATGGCGAGTTGATAGCCGCTGACCTTTCTGACAAAGAAACGTTAAAGAAAACAATTGTCAAATTCAAGCCGGATGCCATTATGCATTTTGCTGCATCCATTGTTGTCCCTGAAAGTGTCAGATCACCGCTTAAATACTACCAAAATAATACTGTAAATACCCTGAATCTTCTGGGAACTATGATGGCATGCGGCGCAAGAAACTTTATATTTTCATCTACTGCCGCTGTTTACGGGATACCGGAGACAATGCCGGTTAATGAGAGTGCGCCGATGAATCCTATTAATCCTTACGGCTCATCAAAAATGATGGCAGAAAAGATTTTGAGAGATATGCATCTGGGGGATAATGATTTTAATTATGTATCGCTGAGGTATTTTAATGTAGCAGGCGCTGATGGCGGGCGCAGGATAGGGCAGGCATACAAAGAATCAACGCATTTGATTACAAGGGCTCTAAAAACAGCCAAGGGAGAATTTCAGAAGTTGCAGGTCTGCGGGACAGATTATCCCACTCCTGACGGAACTTGCATAAGGGATTACATCCACGTTGATGATATTGCGAATGCTCACATCCTGGCCCTCAAATATCTCTTAGACAAAGGCAATAGTGAAGCCTTTAATTGCGGATATGGACACGGATATTCTGTTCGCGAGGTTATTGCTGCCTCTAAAAAAGTTACAGGGATTGACTTTAAAGTTGAGGAAACCGGCAGGAGAGAAGGAGACCCCTCAGTCCTGATTGCCGATAACACAAAAATAAAACGCGAACTCAACTGGAAGCCTGAATATGACGACCTTGAATATATAATTAAGACTGCATGGAAGTGGGAAAACAAGTGAATCATAGATAAGGGTGATGTATAGAAGTGAGGATTTTATAAAGGAAGTGGAGAAAGAATATAAAGTTGAGGCTGTGATAAAGCCAAAAGGGAGACCGAAAAAAGAAGAAAATGAAGATAAATAGGGACAGCTGTTAATGCTCAGTAATTAGGTAACTCTTTCAATACGAAGATAGGGACAACGATCGTATTTTCTTATTTTATTTACTATATTGAAATATGTTAAAATTGCACAAAAGGAGGCGTCCTTATGACAACCACATTTATAAAAGATAATTTTATCGCTCAAATTGACAAGCTTCCTCTCAACCTTCAACTGCGTGTGCTTGATTTTGTAAAATCTTTGATTCCTAAGGGAGTAGAAGGGAAAAGCCTTTTACGCTTCGGAGGGATTATCCCTGCTGATGATTTACATCTGATGACAAAAGCAATAGAGGAAAACTGTGAGAAGGTAGATCTCGGTGAATGGTAAATACCTGCTTGATACAAATATAATAATTGCTCTCTTTGCTAAAGACCCTCGAATTCATAGCCGAATAGCCAATGCTGTAGAAGTATTTATTCCGTGCATTGCCCTTGGAGAATTGTATTTTGGCGCCTGCAAATCAGTCAAAATCCATGAAAACACCGATCGCATAGATGAATTTGCACTAAACAATACCATCCTTTCATGCAATACAGAAACCGCTAAGAGCTATGGAAAGATAAAAAACCAACTGAAAGAAAAAGGTCAGCCAATTCCTGAAAATGATATCTGGATTGCTGCTATCGCTCAACAGTATGCCCTTACACTGGTAACGGATGACGTCCATTTTGATGCAATTACGGGCTTAAAAGTTGAAAAATGGTAAAAATCTGCCTGCGTGTTCTCGCTTACTAATTCAGTCCATGACTCGCCGGGGAGAGTAACTTTCTGGAGTTTATCAAAAGGCGTAGCCTCTTGACACATGTTAACGTGGATGTTAACATAATTTGTGCATAGAACCATTATCTTTTATAAGACAGCGGATGGTAAATGTCCTATACAGGATTTTCTTGATTCTTTGCCTTGTAAAGTTGCACAAAAGGTAACATGGGTTCTTAATTTATTAGAGGATTTAAATGCTGTTCCATCTA
>MNVK01000032.1 GCA_001871685.1 Nitrospirae bacterium CG1_02_44_142 | reverse complement strand
CATTGTGTGCCGAGCAAGACCATCAAAGAGACGAAAAGCCCGCTGGATTTTTGAAAAATGCCATATCAGAAGAAATCCTAAGGCAGGCATTTCCAAGCATGCATCTGCCCACACGCGTCGCCACAGCTTGCTACCCATCTGTTTGAAATATGGCTATGATATCAGGACGATTCAGGAATTATTGGGTCACAGCAGGCATCCAAACTGCAATGATCTATACCCATGTTGCGACAAATAATATTTTGGGTGTCAGAAGTCCGCTGGATAAGTAATTATCATGCCGGCTTCTGAACTATTTTCTTTCATCTTTTAGATTTTCCATTCTGGTTTTAAGAATCTGAGTTCTGCTTTAAAGCGTTCACCACAGTTCCAATCTGAAACAGCATGTCATCCCATCCCAAATTAAAAATCCTTTTATTTCAACACCTTTCCTTCTGGCACGCCTCTTGGTATATAGCTAATAGGTGAATCGGTTAATCGGTGAATAGGTGAATGGGAAACAAATGGAAATGAAGGAAAAACTTTTATTTGTAACAAAAGGGGGTGAAGACTGCGATAAGGGCTTCTCGTACGTGCTTGAGCTTGCAAAGTCATTGAATGCAGGGATTGAGCTGCTGATGATTTACGGCAAAGGAGTGCTGGACAAATACGAAGACGTGATGGCTGCAGTTGCATTTGCCGAGGCAGGAGACCATGAAACAGTTAGAGAGCTAATGAATGCGCAAGGCAAAAAGATTAAAGATACCGCAGAAAAAAAGATAAATGAACTGACTGAAAAATGCAGGGATGCAAATATTGATTTCTCATCTGAGGTTAAAACAGGCGAAGCAATAGAGGTGGTAAAGGATTTTATCAAAAACAAGCCGTGCATTGACATGATTCTATTAAGCCCAAATCTTTCAGGCGATAAAAAATTATTGGACGTTAGAAAGATGCTCAAAAATATAACAAAACCAATCGTTACGATGATGGCTGCAAAGGCTGAGGCGTAACAAAGAAGGAGGGGAAAATGAAAGGACTGAAGAAACTCGTAAAAAGATTTGAGACACTCATGACTGTGGCAGCATTTGCCGAGGCCGGAGAGTTCGAAACGGCAAGGGAGATACTCAAGGAAGATGCTCAGCCCGAGGGAAAAACAGCCCCGAGCTGCGGCTATACATCTGAGCTCGCAGTGAATGCCGCAGGCAGCAAATAACTTAAAGATTAAAGGAGGAGAGATGGCGTCAGGATTAAACAAAAAAGTCAGAAAGAAGCCGGTAGGAAAGATGATAATCATGGGGGTTGTTTCAATAGCGCTTTATGCAGGGCTTTTGCTCAATCAGGATATTATTAACAGCAACTTCGGGAAGGGCGGCATATACGCATTTCTTCCTATTATAACCGCTTTTGTTTTCTCATACTTTCACGGAACGTTCACAGGCAGTTTCTGGACAGTGCTGGGGGTTGAGGCCGCAAAGAAGAAAAAGGAGATGAAATAAAATGCATGATATTGTGAATGCAGCATCAAATTTTATAGACCTTAACTGGATAAATATTACCTATCTGTTTTTTGTCGGATTTGTAGGGGGCCTGGTGAGCGGATTCATAGGCTCAGGAGGCGCCTTTGTCCTTACGCCTGCCATGATGAGCCTCGGCGTTCCGGGGCTTATAGCTGTTGCAAGCAATATGTGCCACAAGTTTCCGAAGGCGCTTGTCGGCGCAATCAAGCGCGCAAAATACGGGCAGGTAGACTGGAAATTGGGCCTTGTTATGGGCGTCTCAGGCGAGGCAGGCGTTCTTTATGGAGCGCATATACAGGAAGGCATCAAAAAGACCTTTGGAGACGCCGGTTCAAATCTTTACGTCAGCGCAGCCTTTGTTGTAATACTTGCTGTAGTCGGAGGTTTTGTCTTGTGGGACGCCATCAAGACTTATAAATCAGGGACTACAAATGAAGAGGAAAAGGCAACGAAACTCGCAAAATGGGTGCAGTCTGTCAACATTCCGGGCACAATGGTCTATTTCAAGAGCCTGAATACAAAGATTTCTGTTCTCTTCACAATACCTCTTGGATTTGCAACAGGCATGCTTGCCGCAACGATTGCAGTTGGAGGTTTTATCGGAGTGCCGGGTATGATATATGTCCTCGGAGCGCCGAGCCTTATGGCGTCTGCAAGTGAGCTGGTAATCGCGTTTGTTATGGGTATGGGAGGCTCTTTTAAATTTGCCCTTCATGGCCTAGTTGACATCCGCCTGGCGATGATAATACTTGCCGGCTCGCTGTTTGGAATCCAGCTTGGCGCGGTCGGCACTACATATGTAAAACCGTTTATAATAAAATTAGTTATGGGCGTTATCATGGTAATAATCCTTTTCAGCCGGGGCTTGATGGTTCCGGTATATATGGCACAGTTAGGTTTGATACAGCCCATTGCTGAAGGTACGGTGAAGATACTAAAAAACACAAGCTTTGCTATAATGGTATTCGCGCTGTTCAGCGGGGCCTTCATTGTTCTGAAATCAATATGGAGCGGTCTTATGGCAGAGCGGAAAATGTCTAAAGAAGTTTTGAAACACAGAGAGGTGTAGCCGTGGGAAGATACAGGAAGATTTTAGCTGCAGTTGACGGCTCTGAAACCAGTATGCATGCCTTGAAAGAGGCATTTAAGCTGGCTCAGAATGAGGGGAACTGGATAACAGCCGTTTCCGTTATCCCGCCATATCAGGGAGACCTGGACCTTGTGGCAGTTGGCAATATCCTGGCGTCCATGAGAAAGCCCTGCGATGAAGCTCTTTCAAAGGCTGATAAAATGGCAAAGGAAGCAAAAGTTTTGCTTAAAACAGTGTGTGAAGAAGGCGAGGCGCATGAAAGAATTGTGGACCTGGCCGATGCGGAGAACTGCGATTTAATAGTGATGGGCCGGAGAGGGCTCAGGAGAATTGAAAGGGTTTTTGTGGGAAGCGTTACTGCAAGAGTAATCGGTTACAGCCACATAGACGTCCTCGTTGTGCCGAGAGATACCACTGTTGGATGGAAGAAGGCGCTTGTTGCCACTGACGGCTCAAAATACAGCGAGGCGGCGGTTGCAAAGGCGATAGACTTTGCGAAATCATACGGCGGCGAACTCCTGGCTGTTTCTGTTATTGATGTGCCCTCAGAATTCTATGCCGAGGCTCCGCAGGTTGTTGACGATATGGCCCAAAAGGCAAAGGAATTTGTTGCGGATGTTAAGAAAAAAGCAGAGGCGTTTAATATCAAAACATCAACTTTTACAGGCGAAGGCGAATCTTATGAGGTAATAACAGACCTCGCCAAAAAAGAAAAAGCAGACGTTATTATCATGGGGAGTCACGGAAGGACAGGGATAAAAAGACTTCTCATGGGAAGCGTAGCAGAGAAGGTTATAGGTTATGCCCCCTGTCCGGCGCTTGTGGTTAAGGTGTAATCTAAATACAGAGTGTTTCATGAAAAGCCCCCCGATAATATCGGGGGGCTTTTCATTTTTTCCTTGCATTTAAAACGGAAATTTTACACTATAATGTATGGCTGCCGTTGAATTACAGATAAGCGTAATCCTGCTGTTTGCGCTTGCAGGCTATCTCCTGGCTTCAAGGATTAACCAGTCGGCGGTTGTCGGTATAATTATTATCGGAATAATAATCGGCCCCAGCATTTTTTCTATTGTTCAATACAGCGACGCCGTTAAGATGCTTGCGCACCTCGGGGCAATAATGCTTTTATTTGCAATAGGCCTTGAATTCAGGATTAAAGACGTCTATCAGATAAAATATATGTTTATAGCATTAATCGGAGTCGTCGTGCCGTGGGCGGCAGGTTATTTCCTGGGGAATTTATTCGGCTATAATTTTAATGAATCAATGTTTATAGGCGTAGCCTTGACCGCGACAAGTATTGCTATTACGGCAAGCGTGCTGCAGGAAATGAAAAAACTGAATACCCCTGCGGCAAAGGCAATAATCGGCGCGGCGGTTATAGACGATGTGCTTGGCTTATTAGCGCTGTCAATTACAATCCAGAGCACGCGGGCAGAGAATATAGCAGTCTTAGGGATATTAATAATAGCAATAGAGTCCATAGTCTTTTTATCCGCCTGCATATTCGCCGCCCCTTATATAAAGAGAATATTTTTGAGATTGGATGAAGCGGGGTTTGCAAAAAAGCATCCGCACCTTTTATTTATTACTGCAATAATGCTCTGTTTCTTCTACTCCTCTGCTGCAGAATTACTCGGTTTGTCGGCAATCGTTGGAGCATTTCTGGCAGGGGCGGCGCTGGAAGGCATAAGATTTAAAAACAGCAAAGACCTGAAAGACGGGGCCGAGTATTTGCATGTAATCTTCGGCGCAATATTCTTCATCAGTCTCGGGATTCTTGCAAATCTTAGAGAGTTAAGCCCCGGTATATTGCCGTTTTTTATAATATTACTTCTGGTTGCTGTGTTCAGTAAGGTTGCCGGCTGCGGCATTGCATCAAGGCTGGCAGGATTCAATAAAACCGAATCGTTAGTTATTGGATTCGGGATGTCTCCACGCGGCGAAGTTGCGATGATAGCGGCCTTAATAGGGCTGACCTCTAATATAATCAAGCAGGACGTCTATGTTTCAATAGTGGCAATGTCTTTGCTAACCACAATGCTTACCCCATTTGTAATAAGAAACTATATTAAATGGGACGCCTGATGTTATTTCAACGGTCTATGCCCGGCTGAGGTATTATGCGCTGAAGATATAGAGAATTTTATTTAAAACAGCCTTATTCCAACCCTCAGGCCCGATTCCATTTGCCTTAATGCTGCACGGAATTTTAATTTTACTGTCATAGCTGCCGTCATGTTTTTGAACGATAACAGGATAATCAACCCTTACAAGCATGGGAATGTCATTAGGGCTGTCGCCGAGGGCTATGGTCTCAATTTTTTTGTATTTATTTTTATATAAATTTATCAGTATGGAAACAGCAATGCCCTTATTGCTGCTGCCGAGGATGTGAAAGAATCTGCCCTGCGTAAACTTGAACCCCTTTTTCTTGATGGCCTTCAAAAGCTGCGGCAGTTTGTGGGAAGGTCCGCTGTAAATAAACGGCTCGTCAAAATCCCTTTTCTTTGCCATTTCTGCCTCTTCTATTGTCATGTGAGCATTCTCTGCAAGCTCATGTGCGGTCATATCTCCGAAACCCTTAACCGAAAAACCCTCTTTGCGCAATTCAATAATTGTTTTTCTTAAATCTGCATAGCTTACGCCAAGCCTGATAACATAATAGTGCGTTGTTTTTTCAATCTGAAATTTTGAATTTTGAATTTTGAATAGTTTTTAGGAATAAATATTCCTCCGCCATTTTCTGATACAAAAGGATGGTGATTATCAAGTTTCTTCCTGTAATACTCTATCTCTTTTTTGGTTTTGCTTGAACAGATGACAAGAGGGACGTCCCTGTCTTTTAGCAATTGAAGAGCAGGCAGCGCCTTTTCAAAAGAATAGTTTGAATAATCCAAAAGCGTTCCATCCAGGTCTGTGAATATGATAGGCTTTTTCATCCAATTACCACTATCTGAATATCCATTACATTTGTCCCTGTCGGGCCTGTTATGAAAAGTTCATTAAGCTGTTTAAAGAAACCATAGGAATCATTATTCTCCAGATATGTTCCTGAGTCAAGACCGATAGCCTTTGCCCTTGCGACTGTCTGCCCATCAATAATTGCTCCTGCTGCATCTGTCGGACCATCCGTTCCATCTGTGCCTGCGCTGAGAAGTGTAACGCCCTCAATCCCTTCTATTCCCATTGCAAATGCGAGCGCCAGTTCCATGTTCCTGCCTCCAGCGCCAGCGCCTTTAACGTCTCACCGCCGCTTATCAGACAAATCTTCTCATCACGCCTTACGCTTAACGCATCACGGGTTTTTATTGCAAGCCATCTGCCGACCTCCCTCGCCTCACCTGTTAATTCGGAGGAAAGTATTTCTGTATTCAAGCCTAATTCCTCTGCCTTATGTTTTGCGGCATTAAGGGCTATTCTGTTGTTTCCTATAATTATGTTTTTAACTTTTTCAAATATGGAATTGCCCTGTTTTGGTGTTTCCGGAATAATTCCGCTTATCCCTTTATTCAAAATATCAATTATAGGGTGAGGGGCTTTATCCATCAGGTCATATTTTTTTAATACCTGTAATGCACCATTATAAGTTGTTTCATCCGGAGCTGTTGGTCCAGATGCAATGACATCCAGCCTGTCTCCGATTACGTCAGAAAATATCAATGAGATTACCTTTGCAGGATAGGCAATCTTTGCAAGTCTTCCGCCTTTAACCCGCTTT
>MNVK01000049.1 GCA_001871685.1 Nitrospirae bacterium CG1_02_44_142 | reverse complement strand
TTCTCAGAGGGCCTGTCTCTATGTCATGCAGGATGTCAGGAAGCGTCTTCTTTTCCATTGAGAGTTTCTCCCACACCTGCCAGGCCTCTTCAGGGCTTGCAGGCCCGACGCCCATGGCGCCCTTTATAACCCCTTTCTTTTCATCAACAAGGAAAAGAATCGCCCTGTTGAAACCGAGGCCATCGCTCATGGTCACTGCAGTCAATATCATTCTCAGCAGTCTGTTGAGTTCAAGTGTGCCCCTCATGGCAGAGCTTATAAAAAACAGCCTTGAGAGTTCCTGATTTCTTCTTATGAGTTCTTTTTCAACGCGTTTCCTCCTGGAGATATCCCTTGTTATCCCGCTTATGCCTATAACCTCTCCTGCGGCGTCTTTTATGGGTGAGAGCGTCAGGCTGACCTCAATTATGGCGCCGTCTTTCCTTTGTCTCAAGGTCTCTATATCTTTGAGCGTCTCTCCATTTTTGATTCTCTCCATATATTCTTTCTCAGCGTCTATAAGAAACTGAGGGACAAATGGCAGGAATTTCCCGGCAGCCTCATCTTCTGTGTAGGCAAATATCATTTCGGCTCCGCGATTCCATGAAGTTATATTCCCGTTGAGGTCGGAAGTGACTATCGCATCCGCTGAATTCTCTATAAGGCTCTCAAGATATTCCTTTGTCTGAGCCACCTCTTTATACAGGCCCAGCAGCTCCTCATGATAAAGCACCCTCTCCGTTATATCCTGAATAAATACTACACACTCAACAACATTCCCTTTTTCATCTTTAATCGGATAAGACGTCAGTTCTGCATAGTTCGTCCCGCGCGATTGAGTAATGGAATTTATCTGCCCTGTCTCAAATGTGGCCTTTGCAGCGCAGTGAGGGCAGATTCCTTCTTTGGCATGAAAAACATCCAGAGCATTCTTGCCTGTCATTTCTTCAACTGCCATGTCAGTCCAGCCCTTAATAAACCTGTTTGCCGATATGATGTTATAGTCTCTTCCTATTGTGACAATCCCCCCCTGAACGCTGTCAAAGAGAGTCTCCATCCTCTTTTTTGCCTCAACAGCCTGATTTTCACGCAACTGCTCAATCTCATAAAGTTCGGCATTCTTTAAAATAGAGCGCTGAAGTTTTTCAACCATTTCGTCAAATCTGTCTGCTATTATTCCGAACTCGTCGCTTCTCCCTGAATTTATCCGGTAATCAAGTTCGCCTTCGCTTATTTTTCCTGTAGCCTTCATCAGGCCGTCAAACGGAACCGTAATTATTCTTTTCATGAAGATGATAAGAGACATGAATACCACGGAACTCAGCCCGAAAAGAGCAACAAAATAAAAACCCATCTGCCTTTCAATCCTCTCACCTGCGGCAATAGCATTGGCAAGATTCAATACTGATTCGCTGTGAATAGCGCTGAGTTTCTCATATGCCTCTCTCTCCTTATCTTTAAGCATACGAAGCGCGAAAAGGACATAAAGGTCTCCTACGGGCTGTTTTGCCGACATTATTGCGCCGGCAAACTCTTTCATCTTGTCAAAGTCGGCTCTTATGGCTTTTACTTCTTCTTTATTTCGCACCGCCTCAGGAAGCCCGTTAAAAAATGTATATGCCTCTTTAAGTCTCTGTTTATATTGCCGCTGAAATTTGGCCTCGCCGGTAACAGTCCATCCTTCGGCAGCCATCACAACGCCCACAATAGATGATTTCCAGTTCTCATACAGGTTATGTTCATTCGTAAACGCTCTCTGCATGTCAAAAGCGCTGCTTAACCTGTTAAAAATAAGCAAACTGCCGGCGGCAAGCGCAGCGGTCAGCAGAAAAAAAACTATTATAAGAACCGTCAGTTTAGCTCTAAGGTTCATACAGCCCTCATTACCGCCTTTTCATTTTTGAAACTTTATCATAAAGCCCTATATATCTCTCCGCCGAATCCGCCCATGAAAAATTCATCTTCATTGCGCTGCGAACCAGCTTTTTCCATCGCGTCTTATTGACATATACGCACAGCGCTCTCTTCAGACAGCCCTGAAGCGCATCGGCAGTATAATCTGAAAATAGGAATCCAGTCCCTTTGCCTTCAAGCGGCTGATAGTCCGAGATTGTATCCGCAAGCCCCCCTGTCTTCCGCGCCACAGGTATTGCCCCATATCGCATGGCAATAAGCTGTCCAATGCCGCAGGGCTCATATCTTGAAGGCATTAAAAATATATCGGAGCCGGCATATATCTTATGCGCAAGACTCTCTTCAAAACCTATTTTCACATACACCCTGCCTTTGTACTTTTTTGCAGCCGCGGATACTCTCCTGTGAAATATCTCATCGCCCCTGCCGAGAATAATGAGATTTACGCCGGCAGCAAGGCTTTCATCAAGAGATTCCAGAACCAGGTCCAGCCCTTTCTGGCTGGACAGCCTGCCTACCATGCCTGCAAGCGGCATTTCAGCGCCTGATTTTATAGAACATTCCTTTAGAAGCTGATGCTTGCATTCTTTTTTGCCGTCAAGGTCATTAAGGCTGTAATTCTTTTTTATAAAGACGTCCGATTCCGGATTCCACTCCCTGCGGTCTATGCCGTTTACAATTCCTGTAAGCTCAGAGGCCCTTTCCCTTAAAACGCCGTCAAGTCCGAATCCGTATTCCTTGCTCAGCATCTCTTTCGCATAATTATTGCTCACCGTGGTTATGGAATCTGCTGCTATTAACCCAGCCTTCAAAAAATTTATCTTTCCGTAAAACTCTATGCCTTCCGGCGTGAACAGGCTTTTGTCAAATCCCGTAAGCGGCATATCGGCTTGCGGAAATAAGCCCTGATAGCCTAAATTATGGATTGTAATTATAGAAGCAGTCCTGTCAAAAAATTTATCGGACTTGTATATGGTTTTAAGGTATAAGGGGATAAGCCCTGTCTGCCAGTCATTACAGTGAATTACATCAGGCTTAAATCCCAAGACCCTGCAGGCCTCAAGCACGCCCCTTGAAAAAAATATAAACCGAGCCGCATTGTCGGGATAGTCGCCGCGTGATGTTCCGTAAATCTCTTCTCTGTCAAAAAACTCATCACACTCAATAAAATATGCTGAAACTTTACCCGCCTCAGGCGGGTCATAACTGAATATCCTGCCTTTTACTTTCCTGTTTCCCAGAGGCACATTTATCTTTAAGCCTGCATCCCTGAGCTTGAAATTCTCCCTTACTCTTTTATACAGAGGCAGAATAAGATACGCCTCTTCCTTCATTTTTCTGTATTCGTCCACCAGCGCGCCGGTAACGTCTGCGAGGCCGCCTGTCTTGGCAAAAGGGACTGCTTCCGGAGTTGCGATAAGTATTTTCATTGCTCACTCCGTGAGAATTTAAAATTAACGTAAATGGTGAATAGGTAAATGGGTGAATAGGTAAATGGGTTTTTGCGATTCACCGATTCACCTGATAGCGATTCACCATAATAGTTTTTGAACTTTGAATTTTGCATTTTTCATTTTGAATTATATTTTCGCTTCTCTCATAAACTCCGCCGCCTCTTCAGGAGGCGTAGGGTTTATATAAAAGCCCGAGCCCCATTCAAAGCCTGCGATATTTGTGAGTTTGGGCATTATCTCAATATGCCAGTGATAGTATTCGTTTGTCTCATCATAAAACGGTGATGTATGAATAATAAAATTATAAGGAGGAACATCAAGTATCCGGTCAATCTGCCTGAGTATCCTCTGCAGTATGTCCGCAAGCATAGAAAAATCTTTGCCAAGAGGTGAAAACGACGACTCATGCCGCTTGGGCAGAATCCAGGTCTCAAACGGAGCCCTGGGCGCAAAAGGCGCCAGCGCAAGATAATCCTTATTTTCATATATCACACGCCGTCCGTCCGTAAGCTCCTGATTTATGACGTCGCAAAAAATACATCTCTCTTTAAAATTAAAATACCGCTCTGCCGCATCAATTTCCTCGTTGACAAGTTTGGGCACGATAGGAAGGGCTATAAGCTGGCTGTGCGTATGCTCAAGCGAAGCCCCGGCGTCTTCTCCCTCGTTTTTGAATATCAGCACATATCTGAATCTCCGGTCTTTCTTCAGGTCGTTAAGTCTCAGATAATAGGCCCACAACACATCTTCAACAGCCTTTAAAGACATGGTTGACAGTGAAAGGTTATGCTCGGGAGTTTCTATTACAACCTCATGCGCTCCAATCCCGTTCATCTTGTCAAATATTCCTTCACCTGTCTTGTTCAATTCCCCATGTATCTGAAGCGCAGGGAATTTATTCGGCACAACGCGCAGGGTCCAGCCCGGGGAATCCGGCAGGGTGTTGGAAGGCCTGAATGCCATTATCTCAGGCGGAGCAGTGTGTTCATTTCCATGACAGAACGGACAGAAACCGCCTTTCTTCCTCTGGGAAGGCGATATAAAGTCAGTAGGCCTTTTGCCTCTCTCAACAGAGATGATAACCCAGCGCCCGACAATCGGATCTTTTCTAAGTTCAGACATTTGCCCTCCGGTTTATAAGAGAGAAGTAAGCAGTAGACAGTAGACAGGGAACCGGGGTTTTCCCCTACATGCTGTCTACTTTTCTATTGCTTCTATTTTTTTAATTATATCATAATAGGATATAATTCCCTATGAAGCCGACTTTTCATCACAGAGCCATAAACAGTCCCTTTGACGACCCGTGCGTA
This sequence comes from Nitrospirae bacterium CG1_02_44_142, assembly GCA_001871685.1. Taxonomy (GTDB): domain Bacteria; phylum Nitrospirota; class Thermodesulfovibrionia; order Thermodesulfovibrionales; family UBA1546; genus UBA1546. The sequence continues at coordinate 984 of MNVK01000049.1, read as the reverse complement.
TATGTCAGGGCGCTCAGAGAAAAACGGGCGCTTCTCTTTGACCTCGGACATACAAATAGATTAAAGCCCGCTGATATCCAGAAAATAACAGACGTCTTTGTAACACATACCCATATAGACCATTTCATAGGTTTTGACACTCTTTTACGCGCGCTTCTGAGAAGAGAGACCCCGTTAAGGATATTCGGTCCTCCCAACATCATTGAGTGCATTGAAGGTAAACTCCGGGGATACACATGGAACCTGATAAAAGAGTATCCGCTGAAAATAGAGGCCTTCGGCATAAACGAAAAACATATCAGCCATGCAGGTTTTTATGCGGAGAATTGTTTTAACAAAACAGATTACGGCGAAAAACCATTTGACGGGACACTATTAAAGGAAGGCTATTTTGAGGTTAAAGCAGCGTGCCTCACGCATCAGATATCATGCCTCGGCTTTTCTCTTGAAGAGGATTTTCATATAAACATTGATAAGGCAGCGCTGAACTCCGAGCAGCTCGGAGTAGGTCCGTGGCTTTCAGAATTTAAAAGGGCTGTAAGAGAGAATGCGGGGGGGGACACGGAATTTAAAATATCCGGCAGGATACATACCAAAAAAGAACTTATGAAAATCGCAATGATAACAGAGGGGCAAAAGATATCCTACGTTGCCGATTCCTCAATGGATGAGGAGAATATAAGAAAAATAATAACCCTCGCTAAAGATTCCGATACTCTTTATTGCGAGGCTTACTTTCTTGAGGAGGACAGGGAAAGGGCCATAGAGAGGCATCACCTCACTGCAAAAACCGCAGGGATGATAGCAAGAGAGGCAGGCGTTAAAAACCTTGTTGTCATGCACTTTTCCCCAAAATACAGGGAGCGCCCGGAGGCCCCTGAAAAAGAGGCGCTGATGGAATATAATAAAGAATAATTCAAAATTTAAAATTAAAAATTCAAAATAAAAGAATTCCGAGATTTTGAATCTTGAATTTTGAATTTG
>MNVK01000062.1 GCA_001871685.1 Nitrospirae bacterium CG1_02_44_142 | reverse complement strand
AAGTATAACAACAGTAACCAGGATTGTATATTGCTCCTGATTGATAATCTTATTTGTCAGTCCAAAAAGAGCAGAGATTGTGCCGAAGGTAAGACCTGTTGACATGAGAAGGGTAGTATACATACCTTCCTTTTTACCGAATCTGAATGCCTTTGTCAAAGGCCATACGCCTATGAATTTGGCAATTATTTTTACAATAAGAAAAATCCCTATTAAAATTATTCCTTGCCATAGAGCAGAAAGCTTGACCAACGACCCGGCCTTAAGAAAATAAAAGGGCGTGAGCATTGTGAATGCCGTAACACGCATCCTGTGGCTCAATGTCCTGTTTGCGAGAAAGAAAGGGGCCAGCACCATCCCCACCAGATATGCAGGAAGAACAGCCTCGCTTTTAGCCGATATGGCAAGCGCTCCGAGTCCGAAGAGTAAAAAGAAGATGAATTTTGTTTCCGGCTCGCTCACGCGGCTGCCGACTTTTCTGAAAAACCACGGGATAAATTTCGGCAGCAGGAATAATGCTAAGGCAGTAATGCTTATAAATAGAACAAGATGCCAGTCATAGTTTGCAAAAAATATTCCAAGGGCAACGACTGTGCCTAAATCAGTAATAAAGCACGCTGCGAGTATAAGTTTGCCAAGTTCTGTTTCATTGTAGCCTGTCTCTATCATAACAGCATAGACCACCGCAACTGATGTGGTTGAAAGGGAAATGCCTGCAATCGCTGCCTGAGGGAAGGTCCAACCACCGATATAATATGCATATGCCATAACTCCGAGAAAAGGCATGAGAAAACTTAAAAGCCCGATACCGAAACTCTCTTTGAATTTTTTTCTGAGAATTAGCGGGTCAACCTCTGCGCCTGCGAGGAATGTGAGAAGGATACTCCCGAATCCTGCAAGGAAATTAACCCATTCGGTCCTCTGAAGCGGCAGGAAATTTCCACCGATTACACCGACCATAATCTCAAGAAGGGCAATAGATATTGCTATCCTTAGAGAGAGAAGGGTTGCAATGAGCGCAAGTCCCATCCATAATGCTGCCTGAAGCCACTGATTATCCATTTATTATTTATCCTCCTATTTTTATCGGTAGGAGCAAATAATAAAAAAACTCCCACAACCCCCACTCGCTCCCCCTTGGCAAGGGGGAGATTAGAGGGGGTGGTAGGAGTCATCAGCCACTTAAAAGGACAGTTAACGGCGAACTCCATCGCCGACACTAAAATACCAGAATATAACCAGCTATGTCAAGAAACTTTTGTCCGCTTATAGAAAAACGGCTTAAGAATTTTGAGAACCGTGACTGACATAACAGGCTTCAAAAGCCACGATAAGACCGAACCGCTTCCGAGACAGCGTTTGCAATATGGATGAACAAGCTGAAATTTCTTAAACCCTCTCACAATCTTGCCCACCTCCTCTGACGAAAGGACTTCTTTAAGAGATGAATTGTTTAGGTTGCCGACCTTTGTCCGTCCGTTAAAATCCACGCAGCACAGGACCACATCGCCGTTATGCAAAATGCTGAAGTGGTCTCTCATTCCGAAACAGTATCCTGCCCAGGCATTGTAAACCTTTCCGCTGTCAAAGGCGTGTCCCCAGTCTTCAAGCATATATGTCTCAAAAAATACATCAGGATAAATCTCCACGACATTCCATTTATATGAAACAAGGTCTCTTATACGCCTAATTGCTTTCTCTCTCTTTTCTGATTCAACGCCGAGGATGTCGTATATGCGGCCAGCCCAGACGCTGAAGGTATCCCGTAATTCTTCTGTTGATGACATAACTCTTACGGGACCGGCTTTCTTCTCTATGTTTTTCTGCGGGAACCTCGTGTTCAGAAACCTGAACTTAAAGACTGTGCCCCTTCTCCTTGCCATATACGAGGAGAAAAAATTAAGAATACCTCTGAGATAAGAATCAAACGTAAGCGCATTAGCCCTTCTGAGGACAAAGGATTTTGCATCAGGCGTCTGAAGAGAAATATCTATCTGATGAAGGTTATAGTCCAGAAGCCGTTTCCCTGTCTCGCCTCCAAGCCCGCTGCCGTTAGTGGTAAGCCCCACCTTCGCTCCTTTATCCTGGGCGTAAGACAGTATCTCAAAAAAGTCAGGATGCAGTGTCGGCTCTCCCATCACATGAAAGGTAATCTTATCGCTCAGCTTGTTTTCCTGAATCTCATCAATTATTCTTTTGGCAAGTTTCGTGTCCATATAGCCGTAGGGCCTTTCCATTGCAGACTTCGGACAGAACACACAGTTAAAATCACAGATGTTTGTGAGTTCTATATGGATTCTCTTGAGCGGAACTTCTATATGGCCGAAATATCTTTTTGTCATCTTATCTTTTCCGCATGAAAACTACAACCCTGCTTTTTCCTTATTTGCTTTTGCAGCCCTTTTGAATACGAATTTGCCGTTCTTAAAATCAGCCTCTACAACATCCCCTTCTTTAAAGGTCCTGTCAAGGATGCTGAGCGCCAACGTGTTAAGTATCTCCTTTTGAATGGCTCTCTTTAAGGGCCTTGCGCCGTAAACCGGGTCAAAGCCTGTCTCTGCGAGATGCTCTTTTGCCGCATCTGTCATGGTTATATCTATATTCTTCTCCATTATATACTTCTTCATACGGTTAACCTGTATCTCAACTATCTGTTTCAGAAGCTGTCTTGAAAGGGGATTGAATATCACAATCTCATCAACCCTGTTGATGAACTCGGGCTTAAAGAATGCCTTAAGGTCTGCCATTACCTTATCCTTCATTTCTTTATTATCCTCTTCCCCGGCAGAACCCCAGTATGCTGCAGGCCTCTTCGTCCTCTCTGTAAGGAGTTCCTGTATATGCGTGCTGCCGATATTTGACGTCATTATCAGAACCGTATTTCTAAAATCAACTGTCCTGCCATGCCCGTCTGTAAGCCTTCCGTCATCCAGCGCCTGCAAAAGAAGATTGAAGACCTCAGGATGCGCTTTTTCTACTTCGTCAAAGAGCACCACGGCATAAGGCCTTCTCCTTATTGCCTCAGTAAGCTGTCCTCCTTCTTCATATCCTACATAGCCCGGAGGCGCTCCGATGAGCCTTGAGACTGTATGCCTTTCCTGATACTCGGACATATCAATGCGCACCATTGCATTTTCATCATCAAACAAAAATTCCGCCAAAGCCCTTGCAAGCTCTGTCTTGCCGACGCCTGTGGGACCGAGGAATATGAAAGAGCCGATGGGGCGGTTCGGGTCCTGAATCCCTGCCCTTGAACGCCTGACCGCATTTGAAACAGCCGCTATTGCCTCATCCTGCCCCACAACCCTGAGCCTGAGCCTTTCTTCCATTTTAAGAAGTTTCTGAATCTCTCCTTCAAGCATCCTTGATATAGGCACGCCGGTCCATTTTGAGATGACCTCTGCTATGTCTTCTTCATCAACCTCTTCTTTTAGCATCTTTCTTCTTGCCTGAACACCGGCAAGTTTTTTATTTTCACCCTCAAGTGATTTATGGAGTTCAAGGAGCTTGCCGTACCTCAACTCTGACGCCTTTGTTAAATCGCCTTCACGTTCCGCGCGCTCTGATTCTATCTTTGTCTTTTCTATCTGCTGCTTAACATCTCTTATCTCTGAGATTATCTCTTTCTCAGCAAGCCACTGCGCCCTGAGTTCATCCCTTTTGCTCTGAAGCTCTGCCATCTCCTTTTTTATCTTGTTAAGCTTCTCCTTTGTGTCTTTTGAATCTTCCTTCGTAACAGCCTGCTTTTCCATCTCATGCTGGCGCAGTTTTCTCTCAATTTCGTCAAGCTCAACAGGCATACTGTCTATCTCCATCCTGAGCTTTGACGCTGACTCGTCAATTAAATCTATCGCCTTATCAGGCAGAAATCTATCGGCAATATATCTGTGAGAAAGAACAGCCGCAGATATCAAAGCCGAATCCTTTATCTTGACTCCGTGATGTACCTCGTATTTTTCTTTCAACCCGCGGAGGATTGATATGGTGTCCTCAACAGAGGGTTCTTTTATGTAAACAGGCTGGAATCTTCTCTCCAGAGCAGGGTCTTTTTCTATGTGTTTTCTGTATTCATCAAGCGTTGTTGCGCCGACACATCTCAGTTCTCCCCTGGCAAGCGCGGGTTTGAGCATATTTGACGCATCTATCGCTCCCTCTGCCGCGCCTGCGCCGACAACTGTATGCAGTTCATCTATAAAAAGTATTATCTTTCCCTCTGCCTGTTCTATTTCTTTCAAAACAGCTTTCAGTCTCTCTTCAAACTCGCCGCGGTATTTTGAGCCGGCAACAAGCGAGCCCATATCAAGAGCGACGACCCTCTTGTCTTTCAGCGTCTCGGGCACATCTCCTGCGACAATCCTCTGCGCAAGGCCTTCAGCCATTGCAGTTTTCCCCACACCGGGTTCTCCGATTAAAACCGGATTATTCTTGGTCCTTCTTGAAAGCACCTGTATGATGCGCCGTATCTCATCGTCCCTTCCGATAACCGGGTCCAGTTTTCCTTTCCTTGCAAGCTCTGTTAAATCACGGCTGTAACGAGCAATAGCCTGATATTTATCCTCAGGGTTCGGGTCTGTTACGCGCTGTGCGCCTCTGATTTCCCGCAGCGCAGACATGGCCTTATCAGCGGTAACCCCGTATCTTTTTAACAGTTCCGAGCACGGGCCTCCCGCTGATATAAGAGATAGCAGCAGGTGTTCAACGCTCACATATTCATCCGTCAGATGTTCTGCCTCTTTGAAAGCCTTTTCTATTGCATCCTTTAATCTCTGTGAAATATATATCTGTCCTCCGCCAAAGGCGGAAGGAACTGCGCCGAGAACCTTCGGAAACTTTTCTATCTCCTCTTCAACATCTCTCTGAATGGCCTTTAAATCAACCCCGAGCCTAATCAATATCTGAGGCGCGAGCCCCTCTTTATCAGCAAGCAGGGCAATTAAGAGATGCTCCGGCTGGAGTTCCTGATTTCCCTTTCTTCCAGCAAGCCTCTGCGCCTCCTGCACAGCCTCCTGACTTTTTATTGTCAATTTATCCATTCTCATTTAAACCTCCGTTATGCGTAATCTGAAATACGTAATGGGTTGAAGGAATTATTTTTTACTCATCACGCATCACTCATTACGAGTTTTATTCTTTGCTGAAAATCCTTCTTATCCTTTCTTCAAAATCATGCTGCATATCCTCGTCAAGCAGGCGCATCATATCCTCCATCTCATGCTGCAGCGCCTCGCCCCTCTGCCTCATCCTCAAAATAATATCCACGCCTGCCTTATTCACTCCGAGTTCTTTGGTAAGGCTAAGCACAAAGTTAAGCCTTTCAACGTCCTCTTCAGAATACAGCCTCAGGCGCTTTGTCCTGCGGGGAATTACAAACCCTTCCCTTTCATACATCCTCAGTGTCTGGGGATGCACTCCGAGCATCTCCGCCACAACGCTTATCACATACACAGGCTGTTTCTTGTCTTTAATCCCCATCTGCTCTCTTCCTTTACCGATTTACCCATTCACCGATTCACCTTCCCAGATTTTTTCTTGGATTTTCTTTATACAATGCCTCTATCTCTTTTATCGCCTCTTTTGCCTTGCTGTTTATATCTTTCGGCACAACTATCTTTGCGATGACATATTGATTGCCCCTTACTGCCGTCCTTGGAGAAGGGAAACCTTTCCCTGAAAGCTTAAACTTCTGCCCGCCCTGCGTTCCGGATGGAATAGTCATCACTGCGCTTCCGTCTATTGTAGGGACCTCAATCTTTGCGCCGAGCGCTGCCTCGCCGAATGTGATTGGCAAATCCACATAAATGTCATTTTCCTTTCGCGTAAATACAGGATGCGGCTTGACGGTCACCTCTATACGCAAATCTCCCTGCGGGCCGCCTGCCTCGCCAACTCCTCCCATGCCTTTAAGTTTCACTATTGAACCGGTATCAGCGCCCGCAGGTATCTTAGCCTTTATTGTCTCTGTCTGTGATGTCTTTCCCCTGCCATTACATGCCCTGCATGTTTTCGTAATCTTTCTGC
>MNVK01000056.1 GCA_001871685.1 Nitrospirae bacterium CG1_02_44_142 | reverse complement strand
GAGGGCGGCAGACATACGCCGTTCTTCAAAGGATACAGGCCTCAGTTTTACTTCAGGACCACAGACGTAACCGGAGTAGCGGAACTGCCTGAAGGAATGGAGATGGTGATGCCCGGAGACAACGTAACCATAACAGTAGAACTGATAGCGCCGATAGCAATGGAGAAGGAATTAAGATTTGCAATAAGAGAAGGCGGCAGAACAGTGGGCGCGGGAGTTGTGACTGAGGTAATACAGTGAAAATTAAAAGTTTAAAGTTTAAAGTTAGAGCGGGAAAGCAATAATGAACCAGAAGATAAGAATAAAATTAAAGGCGTATGACCACAGAGTGCTTGATATGTCCGTGAAAGAAATAGTTGACACCGCCCAGAGGACAGGCGCAAGAGTAGCAGGGCCGATTCCGCTGCCTACGCGGATAAGTAAGTTTACTGTTTTAAGGTCGCCTCATGTAGACAAAAAGTCAAGGGAACAGTTTGAAATAAGGACGCATAAAAGACTTATAGATATATATGATTCAACTCCACAGACAGTAGATGCTTTAATGAAGCTGGAACTCGCTGCAGGAGTTGATGTGGAGATAAAGCTATAATTTGGTGAATGGGTGAATGGGTATGATTGATATGGAGATAAGGCTATGGTAGGAATCTTAGGTAAAAAATTAGGCATGACGCAGATATTTGCTGAAGGCGGCAAGATTGTTCCTGTCACAGTAATAGAGGCAGGGCCCTGCTGTGTTGTCCAGGTTAAGACCCTCAAAAAAGACGGATATGAAGCGGTTAAGGTCGGATTTAATGAAATAAAAAAAGAGAAAAATGTCAATAAGGCGTTAAGCGGAGTATTCAAAAAAGCAGGGGTCAAGCCGTACAGACTGCTTAAGGAATTTGCTATGGGGGACCTTAAGGTCGGAGACCTGCTCACTGTTGAAAAGTTTAACAAGGGAGACAATGTTTCTGTAACAGGAGTCTCTAAGGGTAAGGGTTTTCAGGGTGTTGTTAAGAGGCATAAATTTGCAGGCGGGCCTGCTTCTCACGGTTCTACGTTTTACCGTGCGCCGGGCTCCATAGGAGCAAGTTCTTATCCTTCGCGGGTATGGAAAAATCAGAAGATGGCCGGGCATATGGGCTCCGAACGCGTTATAGCAAAAAACCTTACAGTAGTGGATGTGAAACCTGACCAGAATATTCTGATGATCAGAGGCGCAGTCCCGGGAGCCTCCGGCGCTTATGTGATGATAAGGAAGGAAATCTGATATGCCAGAGATTGAGATAAAAGACAGAAATAATAAAAAAGCAGGCAAGATTAATCTCCCTGATGAGATATTCGGCATCAAGGCAAGCGAAGGTGTAATGCATGATTCTGTGGTAAACTTTCTTGCCAATCAGAGGCAGGGGACTCATGCTACAAAGACCAAGGGGCTGGTGAGCGGCGGAGGCAGAAAACCATGGAAGCAAAAACATACAGGCAGGGCGCGTGCAGGGAGCAGCAGGTCTCCTTTGTGGAGGAGCGGCGGAACAGCATTTGGGCCGCAGCCCAGGGATTACTCTTACAGTATTCCCCGCAAGGTTAAGCATCTGGCATTAAAAAATGCACTTTCTGCAAAACTTGCAGATGGAGAAATTATGTTGATAGATGACCTCTCAATCAGTAAGCCTTCAACGAAAGATATGGCGGCTATAATAAAAACCCTTGGATTTGAGGGGCAAAGCCTACTTATAGTGCTCCCGGAAAATAATAAAAACATAAAGCTTTCAGCAAGAAATATTGCCGGCGTTCATGTAGCCTGTGCATCAGACCTGAATGCTTATACTGTAATTGCTCATAGCAGGCTGCTTATTACAAAAGGAGCGGTTGCCGGCATTAAGGGGACTGAGACAGCATGAGAAGCATTTATTCTGTTATTAAAAAACCGCTTTTTACTGAAAAGGGCAGCAATCTTAAGGAGTCGCAAAATAAGATACTTGTTGAGGTTGCAAAGGATGCAAACAAACTTGAGGTAAGGAAGGCTGTAGAGGAGATTTTTAAGGTTAAGGTAGAGAAGGTTGCCACTATAAATGCTGAGGGAAAATGGAAGCGGCAAGGCAAATCAATTGGCAGAAGGTCTAACAGGAAAAAGGCAATAGTTACCCTTAAGAAGGGTGAAAAACTTGATTTTATTGAGGGTTCATAATGGGAATAAAAAAATATAATCCGACTTCGCCCGGCAGAAGATTTCAGTCGGTTTCTGATTTCAGCGAATTAACTGCGGACAGGCCGCACGAACCTCTGGTCAGGTCTTTAAGAAAGACAGGCGGCAGAAATAACACTGGCCGTGTTACCGCATGGCAGCGCGGCGGAGGAGATAAAAGGGCATATAGGCTGATTGATTTCAAAAGGGATAAGTCTGGCGTTCCTGCAAGAGTAGAGACTATAGAATATGACCCAAACAGGTCGGCAAGGATTGCTCTGCTTAAATACAGAGATGGCGACAGGCGGTACATCATTGCCCCTGCTTTACTTCAGGCGGGAGATGAAGTGGTTTCAGGCAAGGGAGCGGAGATTAAGGTTGGCAATGCGCTGCCTTTAAGCGAGATACCTCTGGGTTCGTTCATACATAACATTGAGATTAGGGCAGGGCAGGGAGCAAGGCTCGCGAGGAGCGCAGGAGCATCTGTGCAGCTTGTAGCTAAAGATGAAAAGTATGCTCAGATAAAACTTTCTTCCGGCGAGGTAAGGCTTGTTCCTTCAAACTGCATGGCTACGATAGGACAGGTCAGCAATATTGAACATGAAAATATTTCTTACGGCAAGGCAGGAAGGGTAAGATGGCTGGGTAAGCGTCCTCATGTAAGAGGCGTTGCAATGAATCCCGTAGACCATCCGCTGGGCGGTGGAGAAGGAAAAAGTTCAGGCGGCCGCCCTCCGTGCTCGCCATGGGGCAAGCCGGAAGGCGTCAAGACAAGGCATAACAAGAGAACTGATAATCTTATTGTGAAGAGGAGGAAATAAATTGCCGCGTTCATTGAAAAAAGGACCATTTGTTGACGAGAAATTGATGAAAAAAGTAGTGGCTATGGTTGAAAGCGGAGAGAAAAAGATTATAAAGACCTGGTCCAGGCGTTCTACGGTAGTGCCTGACTTTATAGGATATACATTTGCTGTTCATAACGGCAGGAAATTCATACCTGTTTACGTAACTGAGAATATGGTGGGGCATAAACTTGGCGAGTTTTCGCCGACGCGTACTTTTAAAGGGCATTCAAGGGCTGAAAAGACGGCGCCCGCTAAGGCGCCCGGAGAAAAAAGGTAACTATGGAAGCAATGGCTATATTAAAATTTGCGAGGATAACACCGAGAAAAGTTCGCAGGGTTGTGGACCTTATCAAGGGGAAAAAGGCAGGGGATGCGCTTATTGCCCTGAGGTTTATGCCTTACAGAGGCGCAGATATAGTGGAAAAGATATTAAAGTCTGCTATGGCAAATGCGGAGCAGAAGAAGGCGGTTAATCCTGAGGACATGAGCGTTAAGGCATTTGTAAATCAGGGACCTTCATTGAAGAGAGTTGAGCAAAGGTCAATGGGAAGGGCGAATATTATCAGGAAAAGGATGAGCCATATAACAGTAGTTTTAACAGAAGAAAATTCAAAATGAAAAACTATTACGGTGAATCGCTATTCGGTGAATCGGTGAATCGAAAAAGACTATTTACCTATTCACCCATTCACCGATTTACCAATCATAACTGGAGGTAATTTTGGGGCAGAAGACGCATCCGATAGGAATCAGGCTTGGGATAACAAGGTCGTGGGATTCACGGTGGTATATTAAACGGGGATATGCGGGCCAGTTGAATGAAGATATCTCTATAAGAAAGATAATTAAAAGTAAGTTGTTCCACGCAGGTGTTTCACGTGTTGAAATTGAAAGGGCAGGACAGAAGGCCAGGATAATTATTCATACGGCCAGACCAGGAATCATTATAGGTAAAAAAGGCGCTGAGGTTGAGAAGCTGAGGAAGGATATTGAGACGATGACAGGGAAACAGATTGCAATAGATATAAAGGAGATAAGAAAACCTGAGGTTGATGCGCAGCTTGTTGCTGAGAATATAGCGCTGCAGCTTGAAAAGAGGATTGCATTCAGAAGGGCGATGAAGAAGGCAGTTATCTCGGCGCGGAGATTCGGAGCGCTTGGCGTTAAGGTTGCATGCGCAGGCAGACTTGCCGGAGCTGAAATCTCAAGAAGTGAGTGGTATAGGGAAGGCAGGGTTCCGCTTCACACCTTCAGGGCGGACATAGACTATGGATCCTCGGAGGCAATGACAACGTACGGGAAAATAGGAGTTAAGGTTTGGATATATAACGGCGATGTGCTCCCAGAGGCGCACACGGGGGTGGAGTAAGCCATGCTGATGCCGAAGAAAGTCAAGTTCAGAAAAATGCAAAAGGGCAACATGAACGGCAAGGCGTATAAAGGGTCAAGTGTTTCTTTTGGAGAATACGGGCTTAAGGCAATGGAGCCGGGCTGGGTATCAAGCAGACAGATTGAGGCGGCAAGGATAGCAATAACAAGACATGCCAAGAGGGGCTGTAAGCTCTGGATAAGAGTATTTCCCGACAAGCCCATAACGAAAAAACCTGCTGAAACAAGAATGGGTAAGGGTAAAGGTAATCTGGAATACTGGGTTGCTGTTGTAAAGCCGGGCCGGGTTCTCTATGAAGTCGCCGGGGTTACAGAGGAGATAGCGAAGGAAGCGTTTAACCTTGCGTCTTATAAGCTCCCGATTGCCACGAGGTTTGTAAAGAGGGAGGACGCGGCAGCATGAAATCCTCGGAGTTAAGGGCATTAACAATAGAAGAGTTGAAACAAAAAGAACAGGACATGAGAAAAGAATTGTTTAACCTCAAGTTCCGGCTTGCTACGGGTGAGGTAGAGAATCCTAAGCGGATAAACACACTGAAAAAAGGTATAGCAAGGGTTTTGACAATAGCAAGCGAGAAATTAAAAATTAAAAGTTAAAAAAGAGGGCGAAATGGCGGGAAAGATTTACACAGGCGAGGTTGTTAGCGATAAGATGGATAAAACTGTTGTGATTGCTGTTACAAGGCATGTTCAGCATCCTGTTTTTAAAAAGGTAGTTAAGAAGGTTGCCAGGTTTAAAGTGCATGATGAAGAAAACAAGTGCAAGGTAGGGGACATAGTTTCTGTAACCGAGACGCGGCCGCGCAGCAAAGATAAGAGGTTGACCGTTTTAAGCATACTGGGAAAGGCATAAGGAGCGATAGGGAATGATTCAAGACAGGAGCATATTGGAAGTGGCGGATAATTCAGGCGCCAAGAGAGTTCGGTGCATAAAAGTGCTTGGCGGCATGCGCAGAAGATATGCGCGGCTTGGAGATGTAATCGTCGTCAGTGTTCAGGAGGCTATCCCTGAAGCTAACGTCAAGAAAGGCGCAAAGGCAAAGGCTGTTGTGGTAAGGACAAAGAAGGAGCAGAGGAGAGCAGACGGTTCCTACATAAGGTTTGACCAGAATGCGGTTGTGCTGATAGATGCGCAGGGAGAGCCTGTAGGCACAAGGATATTTGGCCCTGTTGCGAGAGAACTGAGATGGAAAGAGTTTATGAAGATAATATCACTGGCGCCGGAGGTGCTGTAAATAATGGGATTTAATATTAAGAAAAACGATACGGTTTTAGTTGTAACCGGCAAGGGAAAAGGCAAGCAAGGGCGCGTGCTTTCAGTTATGCCGGCAAAGAATGCGCTTATAGTAGAGAGGGCAAATATTATAAAAAAGCATATGAAGCCGAGTAAAAAGTATACGCAGGGCGGGATTATTGAAAAGGAGTCTCCTCTTCATATATCAAATGTTATGCTTATCTGCCCGAGGTGCAGCAAGCCTGCAAAAATTGCAAATATGACTTTTGATGACGGTAAAAAATTACGGGTGTGTAAAAAATGCAAAGAACCAATAGACCAGTAACGATTCCAAGATTAAAGACGAAATATTCAAAAGAGATACTTCCTGCTCTTATGAAGGAATTTGCGTATAAAAATGTTATGCAGGTTCCAAAGATTGAGAAGGTTGTTCTTAATGTAGGGCTTGGCGAGGCTATTCAAAATATTAAATTGCTTGAGGCTGCTCAGAAAGAACTTGGCATTATTACAGGGCAGAAGGCAGTTATTACCAAAGCCAAGAAGTCAATTGCTACTTTTAAACTCAGGCAGGGAGTGCCTATAGGCTGCAAGGTTACATTAAGGGGCAATGTGATGTATGAATTTCTGGATAGATTTATAAGCCTTGCGCTGCCGAGGGTTAGGGACTTCAAAGGCATTTCAGCAAAGTCTTTTGATGGAAGGGGCAACTACTCTATCGGTATAAAGGAGCAGTTTATCTTTCCTGAGATAGAATATGACAAGGTTGACTCTGTGCATGGGCTTGACGTCACAATATGTACAACTGCTAAAACTGACAAGGAAAGCAAGGCATTGCTGACCCATATAGGAATGCCGTTCAGGAAAGAAAAGTTAAAAAGCGAAGGTGAGAAAAAGGGGTAATCTATGGCTAAGACTTGTTTGATAGAAAAGGGAAAGAGGCCGCCTAAGTTTAAGGTAAGGGCATATAACAGGTGTAGAATCTGTGGAAGGCCGAGGGCCTTTCTGAGAGATTTTGGAATGTGCAGGATATGTTTCAGGAGCCTTGCCCTCAAAGGGCAGCTGCCAGGCGTAACAAAATCAAGCTGGTAAAGAGGTGAAAAAATGACGACTGATCCAATAGCGGATATGCTTACAAGAATTAGAAATGCGATTACTGCCCGGGGGGAAAAAGTTGATATTCCTGCCGCTAAGCTTAAGCTTGAGATAGTGAAAATCCTGAAGGAAGAGGGATTCATAAAGGCATATAAAATCTTAAAAGATGAGAAACAGGGCATTTTGAGGATTACGCTTAAATATATTGACGGGAACAATATTATATCCGGCTTAAAACGTATAAGTAAACCGGGACGCAGGGTTTATGTCAGCGGCAAGAAGATTCCAAAGGTTATGGGCGGGATAGGTATAGCTATACTTACAACGCAAAAAGGAATTGTGACTGACGACACCTGCCGCCGTGAGGGCGTTGGCGGAGAGGTTATTTGTTATGTGTGGTAATAAAAATAAGTTGAGAGTTAGAAGTTATGAGTTAAGAGTTAAAAAACTTTCAACTTTACACTTTTAACTTTTAAACTATTAAAGGGGAAATAGATGTCGAGAATTGGCAAAAAACCGATAGATATACCAAAAGGTGTAGATATAAAAATCGAAGGCTCAACTGTTAAGGTCAAAGGACCAAAAGGCGAGATTTCATCCGGGTTCCCCTCTGGAGTGCGGGTTGCCGTTGCTGAAGGGAAAGTAGCGGTTGAAAGAACAGGGGAAACTAAGGATATCCGGGCATTGCACGGGCTTACAAGGAGTCTTATAGCAAATATGATATTAGGGGTTTCATCAGGTTACCAGAGAGCGCTTGAAATTACGGGCACAGGTTATAGGGCGCAGGTTCAGGGCAGTAAACTTCTGCTTACTCTCGGATATTCTCATCCGGTAGAGTTTGAGCTTCCGGCAGGGGTTAAAGCTGCCATAGACCAGAAACAGACCCAGATTACATTGACTGGAATTGACAAGCAGCAGATTGGACAGATTAGAGCGGATCTAAGGGCGCTGCGGCCGCCTGATATTTATAAAGGCAAGGGGATAAGATACGCGGGTCAGAGATTGAAGCTTAAGGTAGGCAAGGCAGGGAAGAAATAGGTTTCAGGTGTCAGATTTCAGGTATTAGTCAAAACCTAAGACCTGATACCTAATAGCTAATATGGAGGTTTTAAATTGGCAGTAGAAATAAAGGACGCAAGAACAAGACGGCACGAAAGAATAAGGAAAAAAGTTGTGGGCACAACTGAAAGGCCAAGGCTGGCGGTTTATAGGAGCCTGTCACACATGTATGCTCAGATTATAGATGATTTTAAGGGCAGCACTATTGCTGCCGCATCAAGCCTTGACAAGAAGTTTAAAGATAAGAAGTCAGGCAAGGGGAATATCGGCGCAGCCAAACAGGTCGGGGAACTTATAGCCCAAAAGGCGTTGACAAAGGGCATAAAGAGGGTTGTTTTTGACAGGGGCGGCTATCTTTATCATGGCAGGGTTAAGGCCTTAGCTGATGCTGCCAGAGAAAACGGGCTTGAGTTTTGAAAGTTAAAATAAAAGTTATGGAATGCATTAACTTTGAATTTTTAATTTTGAACTTTGAATTTATTTGATAGGGGGTATGGTGAAAAGAATTGATTCTGAAGGGCTGACTCTAAAAGATAAGGTTGTATTTATAAACAGAGTTGCAAAGGTTGTGAAGGGCGGAAGAAGATTTTCTTTTGCTGCGCTGGTTGCTGTTGGAAATGGAGCCGGCATAGTGGGCATCGGCAAAGGCAAGGCAAAAGAAGTTCCTGAGGCAATAAGAAAGGCTGTTGAACAGGCAAAGAAATCTCTTGTTAAATTCCCCTTGAAAGATGGGACAATCCCCCACAGGATAACAGGCAGATTCGGTTCCGGTTATATTATTATGAATCCTGCAGTTAAAGGCACAGGACTTATCGCAGGCGGCGCTGTAAGGGCAGTGATGGATGTTGCCGGCATACAGGATATCGTTGCCAAGGCAATTGGCAGCCATAATCCTTACAATACCGCAGAGGCTACCATTAACGGGCTGTTAAAGCTTAAAGACCCTGATACGGTTCGCAGATTGAGGGGGAAGACAGAGGAAGAAGCGCAGGAAAATAGCGGAGGAGTTAAATGAGGATAGAGGATTTAAAGCCCGCAGACGGCTGCAGAAAAAAAAATAAGCGGGTGGGCCGTGGAATAGGTTCAGGTCATGGCAAGACGTCCTGCAAGGGACATAAAGGGCAGAAGGCGCGCTCCGGCGGCGGAAAAGGAGCAGGCTTTGAAGGCGGACAGATGCCGTTGCAGAGGAGAATTCCAAAGAGAGGGTTTAAAAATTATTTTGTTAAGGAATATGCAGTAATAAACCTGAAAGACCTTGCTAAGATTGAAGGCGTTGACGTTATTACGCCTGAGGTCCTAATTGACAGAGGGATAATAAAAAAGGTCAGGGACGGCGTTAAGGTGCTCAGCAATGGAGAGATAAAAAGACCCGTTACAATAAAGGCGAAAATATTCAGCGCTGCAGCTGCAGCCAAGATTGCCGCGGCGGGCGGCAAGGCAGAAACAATCTAAAACTCAATCCGCCTCGGGCGGAGCAAAATTCAAAATTATGAAAATTCTTTATTTTAAGCTTTGAACTATGGGAGCCCTTTCAAGTTTACAGAATATATTTAGAGTCCCTGAGTTAAAAAAGAGGGTTCTCTTTACGCTCGCTCTCCTTATTGTGTACCGGGTAGGAAGTCATATCCCAACCCCGGGCATAAATGGCGAGGCGTTAAGCAAATTCCTTGCCGAAAGCGGAGCAGGCGCTCTTATGGGGTTCTTTGATATGTTTTCAGGCGGAGCGCTGTCAAGGGTTACAATATTTGCCCTTGGAATTATGCCTTATATAAGCGCCTCCATTATTTTCCAACTGCTGACAGTCGTAATACCTGCAATCGGGAAACTGGCAAAAGAGGGAGAGGCCGGCAGAAAGAAGATTACGAGATATACCAGATATGCGACAGTTGTTATAAGCGCAATTCAGTCATTAGGGATTGCGGTTGGGCTTGAGAGCATGGCAGGGGGTTCGTTTATACAGAACGCCGGCTGGTCGTTCAGATTGGTTACAATGATAACCCTTACATCAGGCACAGCATTTATAATGTGGCTTGGAGAACAGATTACAGAGAGGGGGATTGGCAACGGCATATCGCTTATTATCTTTGCCGGCATCGTGGCAAGATTTCCGAATGCGGTGCTCAGCACTTATCAACTTGTAAAGGCAGGCGAATTGTCAATACTTCTTGCTATCCTTTTGGTGGTGATGATGGTGGCGGTTGTCGGGGTGATTATATTTATTGAGAGGGGGCAGAGAAAGATACCTGTTCAATATGCAAAGCGGCTTGTAGGCAGAAAGATATACGGCGGTCAGAACACCCACCTTCCCTTGAAGATAAACACATCAGGAGTTATTCCTCCAATATTTGCATCTTCAATAATAATGTTTCCTGCGACTATCGCAGGTTTTATAGCAATTCCATGGGTTCAGGGGATTGCAAAACAGCTTGCACCGGGCACCATTTTTTATACAATGCTATACGTTGGCATGATATTCTTTTTTGCTTATTTTTACACTGCCATTGTGTTTAACCCCGTAGATATAGCGGACAATCTGAAAAAATACGGGGGATATATCCCCGGCATAAGACCGGGGCAGAAGACATCGGAATACATTTACAGGGTTATGTCGAGGTTGACATTTGTCGGAGCAGTGTATCTCGCAGTTGTGTGTATTATTCCTGAGATTCTTATAAGGAGATTTAATGTGCCGTTTTATTTCGGGGGGACGTCGCTCCTGATTGTTGTCGGGGTCGCGCTTGACACAGTGTCGCAGATTGAGTCGCATCTCCTTACCCGCTCATATGAAGGTTTTTTAAAGAAAGGAAAGATAAGAGGCAGGAGGGGATAATTTCAAGATGATTGTCATAAAGACTCCGGAGGAGATTGAGAAAATGGCTAATGCCTGCTGCATAGTTGCAGAGATATTGAAAGACATGAAGGCATTTGTAAAACCCGGCGTTTCAACAAAAGAGATGGAAATGTTTGCGGAAGAAAAAATAATTTCAAGAGGCGGAATCCCTGCATTTAAAGGATACAGGGGATACCCTGCCAGTATATGCACGTCTGTGAATAATCAGGTTATTCACGGAATCCCTTCTCGCACGAGGCTTAACGAAGGGGATGTGATAGGCATAGACCTTGGAGTATATTGCGATGGTTTTTATGGAGACGGAGCTGTTACCCTGCCTGTCGGCGAGGTAAGCCCGCTTGCAAAAAAACTTTTAAAGGTAACAGAAGAAGCCCTTTATAAAGGGATAGATAAGGCGACGCCTCGCAATAGGGTATCGGATATATCGTCTGCTATTCAGGATTATGTTGAGGCAAACGGCTTTTCGGTTGTGAGGGCATTTGTCGGTCATGGGATTGGGACGTCTCTTCATGAAGACCCACAGGTCCCGAATTTTGGAGTATCAGGGCAGGGCCCGCGTTTGAAGGAGGGCATGACCATTGCAATTGAGCCTATGGTTAATACAGGAGGGCATGAGGTCAGCATACTTGACGATGGATGGACAGCAGTTACCCTTGACGGCGGAATCTCCGCTCACTTTGAGCATACGATTGCCATTACCGATGGGGATGCAAGAATCTTGACGAAAATATGATATAGATGTTATACTTTTCAGCTAAATGCCTAAAGAGGAAAATATAGAGGTAGAGGGGACGATAGTTGAGGCGCTGCCAAATGCAACGTTTAGGGTGAAGATTGAGAACGGGCAGGTGATTCTCGCTTATATCTCCGGTAAAATGAGGATGCATTTTATAAAGATACTGCCGGGCGATAAGGTTACAGTGGAACTCTCGCCTTATGACCTTACAAGGGGCAGGATAACGTATAGATTTAAGTGAAACAGGTGTTAGGTATCAGGTGTTAGTTCTGAAACCTAGAACCTGATACCTGAAAACCAGAAGGAGTTTTTTAATGAAAGTTCGTTCGTCTGTAAAACCGATATGCGCTAAATGCAAAGCTGTAAAGAGGAAAGGCGTCAGGAGAATAATATGCGAGAATCCCAGGCACAAGCAGAGGCAGGGATAAATAAATATTCAAAATTTAAAACTCAAAATTTAAAATTGAGGAGTTATAATGGCGAGAATCGCTGGAGTGGATTTACCAAAGAATGAACGGATTGAGATAGGGTTAACAAGGATATTAGGGATAGGCAGGTCTTTGTCGAAGAAAATACTGGCTGAGACAAAAGTTAATCCAGACATAAGGGTAAAAGATATCACAGACGAAGACATTGTAAAAATAAGATCTGCCATTGACAGGGAGTATAAGGTAGAGGGAGACCTCAGGCGTGAGACCACAATGGCGGTTAAAAGGCTCATGGAAATCGGCTGTTACAGGGGCATAAGGCATAAGGCAGGGCTTCCTGTAAGGGGACAGAGAACAAAGACAAATGCCCGCACACGCAGAGGGCCAAGAAAAACCATCATGGGCAAGAAGAAGGAGGCATAGCGGATGGCTCAGCGGAAAAAGGGCGCGAGAAAAGAGAGGAAGCATGTAAATGCCGGAGCCGCCCATATTCAGGCAACATTTAATAATACAATAGTATCCATAACAGACCCTATCGGGAATGTTGTTGCCTGGGCAAGCGCCGGCAGTATTGGTTTCAAGGGCTCGAGAAAAGGAACGCCTTATGCTGCGCAGATGGCAGCAGAATCAGCGGCTAAAAAGGCAATTGATGTAGGGATGAAGCAGTTGGACGTTTTTGTTAAAGGGCCAGGCGCCGGAAGGGAATCAGCTATCAGGGCGTTGCAGATAGCCGGACTTGAGGTTAACCTTATAAAGGACGTTACTCCTGTTCCTCATAATGGATGTAAGCCTCCAAAGAGAAGGAGAGTTTAAAAGTGGCAAGATATACAGGGCCTTTATGCAGAGTGTGCCGTAGAGAAGGGGACAAACTGTTTCTCAAGGGAGACAGGTGTTTAACTGAGAAATGTTCAGTAGAGAGGAGGAAATATCCTCCCGGTCAGCATGGACAAAGGCGTACAAAAATCTCGGATTACGGCGTCCAGCTCAGGGAAAAACAGAAGACAAGAAAAAGCTATGGACTTTTTGAGAAGCAGTTCAGGATATGTTTTCATGAGGCAGAAAGACGGAAAGGCGCTACCGGAGAATTGCTCCTCCAGCTTCTTGAACGCCGTTTTGACAATGCAGTATTCAGAATGGGATTTGCTACAAGCAGGAGAGAGGCAAGACAGTTGATAACCCATGGGCATTTTATTGTTAATGGAAAAACGGTAGATATCCCTTCTTATCTTGTTAAGGCAGGAGATGTTATTGAAGTTAGAGAGAACAGCAGAAACATACCGAGCTTAGTTGATAATATGTCAAGGCTTGAACACAGAGGACTTCCTGCATGGGTTGAGATTGACAGCGCAAGTTTCAAAGGAAAAGTGCTGCATATCCCCTCAAGAGAAGAGATGCAGCTGCCTGTTCAGGAGCAGTTAATAGTTGAACTTTATTCAAAGTAGATTTTTTAAAAATAAAAGAGGCATGGGAGGCCTTATATGGATTTAAAGAAAAAAGGCTTTCAGTTACCTGAAACCGTTGAGTTTGATGAAGAGACCTTAAAAAGCACATACGGAAGGCTTGTTGCAGAGCCGTTAGACCGCGGTTTTGGCACAACACTTGGGAATTCACTGAGGAGAGTTTTGCTGTCGTCCCTTGAAGGCGCGGCAGTAATAGCAGTGAAAATAACAGGAGCTGTTCATGAGCTTTCATCACTTACCGGCGTAAAAGAAGATGTAGTGGACATTATCCTGAATATAAAAAAGCTCAGGTTTAAGCTGCACGCTGATGGGAAGCGAATTGCCACAATTAAGGTAAATGGCCCCGGTGCAGTTAAAGGCAATGATATTCAGGTGGATTCAAGCGTTGAAATTCTTAATCCCGAACAGCTTATAGCCACCCTTGACAAAGGGGCTTCCTTTGAGGCTGAGATGTATATCAAAAAAGGCAGAGGGTATGTATCGGCTGAACTCAATAAGGAAGAAGATCTGCCTGTCGGCATGATTGCGGTAGATTCTGTATTTACCCCTCTTAAGAAAGTGAATTTCTGGGTTGAAAAGGCAAGGGTTGGAAGGGCAACAGATTACGACAGGCTTGTGATGGAGATATGGACGGACGGAAGCCTAACGCCTAAAAAGGCAATCTCTTATGCCGCTGCGATAGTTGCGGACCATATGAGCATTTTTATGCTTGAACAAGACGAGGAAAACATAGGGACTGAAATGAGCAGCACAGCATCTTCAGGAGATGCGCAGGCGTTTAATCCTAATCTTCTAAAGAACGTTAATGAATTGGAGCTTTCTATAAGAGCATATAACTGCATGAGAAATGCGGACGTCAAGATTATTGCAGACCTTGTTGAGAGGACAGAGGCAGAAATGCTGAAGACAAAAAATTTCGGGCGAAAGTCTCTAAATGAGATAAAGGAAATGCTTCAGAACATGGGGCTTAATTTTGGCATGAAGGTTGACAGGGATGTGTTGAATAAGAGGTTGCCTTCGCAGAGCAGGAGTGTAGGACAAGATGCGTCATAAAATTAGCGGAAGGTTATTCGGAAGAACAGCAAACCAGAGGAAGGCGCTTCTGAAGGGGATAGTCTCTTCATTGTTAGAGTACCAGAGGATAGAGACGACCCTTGCAAAGGCAAAGGCCGCGAAAGGGATTGCTGAGAAAATTGTTACCATGGGAATAAAAGGCGACCTTCATTCAAAACGCCTTGTGCTTTCATATATCCCTAACAGGGCTGTTGTGTCAAAGCTGTTCAGCGAGATAGCGCCGAGATTCAGCGGCAGAAACGGCGGTTATCTGAGAATAGTGCAGACAAGGAACAGGGTTAATGACGGAGCGCCGATGGCTGTTCTTGAATTTATAGACTACGAAAGCATAAAGAAGCCTAAAGAGGAAAAGAAGAAAGACAAGGCAAAGGAAAAAGAAGAAGAGAAGAAGGAAGATAAAAAGTAATTTTACCCTTTAATAAAGTTTATTGAAAGCCCCGCTTCAAAAAAGCGGGGCTTTTTGTATTTTGTGGGCGCAATGAGAATTATTCCAGCACTGCAAGGCAGATTATTTCTTCCCCTTCTTTGCCTTTATCGCCCCCGGCTTAACCTTCAATGATTCTTCCAGCATGATATAATAGCCCTTAAAGAACCTTTAAAGAGGGAATAGAAAGAGAGGAGTTTCATGAAATATCAGGTCGGCAGGACAGGAAAGGTTGTGGTTGCAAGATTTGAAGACAAAGAGGATGTGCTTTCCAATCTTACAGATATAGCAAAGAAGGAGGATATAAAGGCGGCTGTTGTCTATCTTGTTGGAGCGGTGCGTAATGGAAAAATAGTTGCAGGCCCGGAGAAAGACGCCATGCCTCCTGTCCCCATCTGGAGGGAACTCGGAGAAAGCCATGAGATGCTTGGGGTCGGCACAATATTTTATCAGGGCGATGAGCCGAAGGTGCATTTACACGGCGCATTCGGGAAAAGGGATAATGTCAAAGTCGGATGTCTGAGAGAAAAAGCAGAGACATTTCTTCTCCTTGAGGCGGTTATCGTGGAGATAGAAGGGGTGAATGCCGTCAGAGAGCTGGACCATGTTTCAGGGCTTGCACTGTTAAGATTATAGGGCGCTTGTTCTGCGCTTCATGAATAAGCGGTTGAGTTTAGATAGATAAAATTGGTAAAATAGCTATCAGGTTTTAGGTTCCAGGCATCAGGTCTTAGTTTTAAATAGCTGAAACCTGATCCCTAACACCTGACCCTTGAATTTGAGAGGAGGCATTTTGAAGGTTTTAGTAATCCATGGGCCTAATCTGAATATGCTCGGGAAAAGAGAGCCTGAGATTTACGGGACTTTCTCTCTGGGCGATATTAACAATAAATTAACAGCCCTTGCTGCGGAGCTCGGGATGGAAATATTAATAATGCAGTCAAACAGCGAGTCCGAGATGATAGACGCCATACAAAAGAAAGATTACGATGCGCTTATAATAAATCCGGCTGCATATACACATACAAGCATTGCGATAAGAGACGCCCTATCAGCAGTGGGCAAGCCCGCTGTTGAGGTGCATATCTCTAATATTCATAAACGTGAAGAATTCAGAAGAAAATCTTATATCGCCGGGGTTGCAACAGGGCAGATAAGCGGCTTTGGCGGAGACAGCTACCTTCTTGCCCTCAGGGCTGTAAAAACCATTCTCACACAATAAACGCTGGTGAGTCTTAAAGCAAAAATAGTGAAACTGAACGATAGTAATCCCCCCTCACCCCCCTTTAGTAAAGGGGGGATGGGGGGATTTAGAGTGAACTCACGGCTTGACGGCATAAGAGCGTCTTTTAAAGGCATTGACGGGTTTCTTACGACTGATATAGATAATATCAGGTATCTCACAGGATTTAGAGGCTCTTCAGGGTTTCTGCTGATAACGAAGACAGCGAATTTCTTTGTTACTGACTTCAGATATAAAGAGCAGGCGGAAAGCGATGTGAAGGGATGGGATATTGTTATTGAGAAAGAGAAAAGAGCCATAACTGTCTCTGCTCTTGCCAAAAAGCTTGGGATAAACAGGCTTGGTTTTGAATCATCTGTTTCTTATGGATTTTTTGATGCGCTTTCAAAAAAGGGCATTGTCCTTAAACCTTTTAAGGATTTTATTGAAAGGCTCAGGGCGGTAAAAAACAAAAGGGAAAAGCTGTTGATTAAAGAGGCTGTAAGACGTGCGGAGTCAGCATTTCTTGAGCTGAAGCCGTATATCAAAAGGGGGGCAAAAGAGAATAGGATAGCAGCGATGCTTGAGGAGAATCTCAAAAAAAAAGGATGCAGGAGCATTCCGTTTGATACAATAATCGCTTCGGGCAGAAATTCATCAATGCCTCATGCGAGGCCCTCGGAGAAAAGACTAAATGCCGGAGACCTTGTCGTTATAGATTGGGGAGGAGAGGCAGAAGGTTATTTTTCTGATATGACGCGGACGCTGCTTATGAAAGGCTCTGACATCGGGAAGAAAAAGGAAATATACAATATAGTATTAAAAGCAAACAGAAAGGCTGTCTCTACAATTTCACCGGGCGTGGACGGCAGGGAGATTGACAATTCTGCACGGGATGTTATAAAAAAGGCAGGATATGCTGAATTCTTTGGCCATGGCACAGGGCATG
The DNA here is from genome assembly GCA_001871685.1 of Nitrospirae bacterium CG1_02_44_142. GTDB lineage: Bacteria > Nitrospirota > Thermodesulfovibrionia > Thermodesulfovibrionales > UBA1546 > UBA1546. The sequence goes on along the minus strand of MNVK01000056.1, from coordinate 5,664 downwards.
GCGTCGGGCTTCAGGTTCATGAGGCGCCGCACATAACCTGGAACAGGAGAGAGCGCATTAAGGAGGACATGGTGTTTACGATAGAGCCGGGTATTTATGTTCCGGGCGTAGGCGGGGTGAGAATAGAGGATATGGCGCTTGTGAAGCCGAAAGGGGCTGAGGTGCTGACGAGACTGCCGAGGGGTTTGGAAATAATTAAGTGACAGTGTCAGTGATTAGTGTCTTGTAAAATTTGTCACTGACACAGGCACTGGGAACTGACACTATTAGGGAGGCATAATTGATTTCAACAAGTGATTTCAGAAAAGGGCTTAAAGTAGAGTTCAAAGGTGAACCCTGCGAGATAGTAGAATTTCAGCACGTTAAGATGGGAAGGGGCGGCGCTATAGTCAGGACAAAAATGAGGAATATTAAAACCGGGGCAGTTCTTGAAGAGACATTCAGGTCAGGCGAGAAACTTGAAACCCCCGGGCTTGAAGAAAAGAACATGCAGTATCTGTATGCACAGGATGAACTCTATTACTTTATGGATGAAGAGACTTATGAGCAAACGCCGTTCAGGAGCGAGCAGCTTGGCGAGGCGGTAAGATTCATTAAGGAGAACATGAAGGTTAAGGTGCTGTATCATAAGGACGTGCCTATAAGTGTGGAGATTCCGACATTCGTTGAGCTCAAAGTTGTAAAGACAGACCCTGCGGGCTTTAAAGGCGATACAGCCTCAGGAGGGGGGAAGCCTGCAACCTTGGAAACAGGGGCTGTGGTCAGAGTGCCCTTTCATATAAATGAGGGAGACATGATAAGAGTTGATACAAGAACATCTGAATATATGGAGAGAGTAAAGTAGGAGGGAACAATGGAAATTGATGATTTAAAAGGACTCATAGAACTGCTTAAGGACACAGATATTACAGAACTTCAGATAGAAAAAGACGGCAGTAAGGTTAAGATACGGAGAGAGAAGCGGCTGTCTTCAATTGAACTGTCAAGGCCTGCGGCTGCGCATGAAAAACCGGCGGCTGAAACAGCAGAGGACGCCCAGAGGCTTATTACAGTAACCTCGCCAATAGTAGGGACATTCTACAGGTCGTCGTCTCCGGAAGGTGAGTCATTTGTGCAGGTGGGTTCAATAGTAAAGAAGGGTCAGGTATTGTGTATCATAGAGGCGATGAAACTCATGAACGAGATAGAATCAGAGGTGGAAGGCGTTATTGTCAGGATACTTGTTGAAAACGGGCATTCCGTGGAATACGGCGAGCCGCTCTTTTTGATTGAACCGGTTATTTAGTGTAAGTATTTAGTGACAGTGATTAGTGTCAGAAAAAATTATATACTGACACAGACACTAAAAACTGACGCTATAAAGGTGGACTATGGAATTATTTAAAAAAATTTTGATAGCAAACCGCGGTGAAATTGCAGTGAGGGTTATACGCGCCTGCAAGGAACTCGGCATAAAGACAGTAGCCGTATATTCGGACGTAGAAAAAGAGGCTCTGCATGTCAGGCTTGCAGATGAGGCCGTCTGCATCGGGCCTGCGAATTCTGCTCAGAGCTATCTTAATATCCCGGGCATTCTTAGCGCCGCTGAAATAACGGATTCAGAGGCAGTGCATCCGGGTTATGGTTTCTTATCTGAAAATCCCCATTTTGCAGAGGCATGCGCCACATCAGGGATAACATTTATCGGGCCTACGCCTGAGAATATAAAAATCGGCGGCGATAAGGCAAAGGCAAGGCAGATGATGAAAAGGCGGGGTATTCCTGTTGTGCCGGGAAGCGACGGCCCTGTTATTTCAGAAGAGCTTGCCATGAAGGTGGCAAAGAAAATAGGTTTCCCTGTCATTGTTAAGGCGTCTGCCGGAGGCGGAGGCAGGGGAATGCGAATTGTAAATGAAGAAAGTGAACTTGAGCATGCATTCCATATGGCTCAGAGGGAAGCGTTTGCCGCATTCGGAAACGGTGAACTCTATATTGAGCAGTATATACCTGAGATAAGACACATAGAAGTCCAGATAGCCGCTGACAGCAAAGGTAATACGGTGCATTTCGGAGAGAGAGACTGCTCAATACAGAGGAGACATCAGAAACTGATAGAAGAAGCCCCATCTCCTGTCTCAACAGAGAAATTCAGAAAAAAAATCGGAGAGCTTGCTGTAAGGGCGGCAAAGGCTATGAAGTACAGGAATATCGGCACAATAGAGTTTATCGTAGATAAGGAGGGGAATGTATATTTCATGGAGATAAACACAAGGGTTCAGGTTGAACATCCTGTCACAGAGATGGTCAGCGGCATGGACCTGATAAAGGAACAGATAAAACTTGCTGCAGGCTCCCTTATAGATTACAAGCAGCACCAGATAAAATTTTACGGCCATGCGATAGAGTGCAGGATAAACGCCGAAGACCCTGAACGTTTTATCCCGAATCCCGGCAAAATTACATTCCTGTCTCTGCCCGGCGGCCCCGGAGTTCGCGTGGACACTGCTGTTTACAGCGGCTGGACAGTGCCTTCATATTACGACTCGCTTATAGCAAAGGTCATTGTGCACGGCAGAAACAGGGAAGAGGCTGTCTCAAGAATGAAACGCTCCCTTGATGAATTTATCATTGAGGGAATAAAGACAACAATACCTTTTCACAAGAAGGTCTTTTCACAACCTGACTTTGTGAACGGCGAGTTCAATACGGGGTTTGTTGATAAGATTAACGGTTCGGCAAAGGATAAGCAATGAGCGGCGCAGATGACAGGAGAACAAGAAGGGCGCTGGTTCACAAAGATGTAGTGATAAACGGCGTGATAAAGGCAGAGGCGCTTGATATAAGCATAGATGGGATGTATATCTACACGCAGTCCAGTTTTATCCCGGGAACAATTTTTGAACTCAGATTTAAAATCGGAGAAGACGCCATTAATGTGATGGCGCGTGTTCAGCACGCCCAGCCTAATATCGGCATAGGCGTTAAATTTGTTGAGCTCTCGCCCGAAAGCAGCGAAAAGATAAAAATGTATATAGAAGGCTGAAACGGAGATAGAAATTCCTTGAAGTCCCCTCTCCCTTGATGGGAGAGGGATAGGGTGAGGGTGAAAATGACACAGAAGGTTACCCCTCCCCTTTGTCCCCTCCCACAAGGGGAGGGGAGTTATGAGAGTTGCTAAAATTATTCAAGATTTTTTATAATATAAAATAAAAGGAAGTGCAAGGAGGATTGAGTTGAAAGAGGGAATACATCCGGAGTATAAAGAGGTGAAGGTGCTCTGCGCCTGCGGCGAGAGTTTTGTCACAAGGTCAACCAGCCCCAAGATTCACGTTGATATCTGCTCAATGTGCCATCCGTTTTTTACAGGGAAGCAGAAGATACTTGACGCTGAAGGAAGGGTGGAGAAGTTTAAGAAGAAATACGCAAAAAAGACCAAGAAGTAGCTATACTTAGGAGAAAAAGTCGTTCCGGCATTGCGTCTGGACGGCTTTTTTATTGGCATTTACTGAAAGAACAAGAAGGCACGCTGCTTTCAAAGCTTTTGAATGCGACTGAATATTAAAAGTCCGATTTGGATATCTGTTTAGGAAAAATATTAGTGGTTGAATCCCGAACCGATGTTCGGGATTACAAGATTTGAAATGTAGTGTGGTCAGCCAATACTAATAGGCGTCGCTCAAAACTTTTTCAATCAGCATACCTTCTTATATAGTGTAAAGTATAGGGATAAGGATAATATCATGAAGAACATTGGCGGGCAGGCGGTAATTGAAGGAGTAATGATGAAGTCCCCAAAAGGCTGGACAGTGGCTGTAAGGGACATGAAGGGTAATATTCACGTGAAAAGAGAAGGGCTGTCCGAATTTCCAAAGGCGCTGAAGGTTCCGATGGTCAGGGGAGTCGCAGCCTTATTCCATGCTCTTTTCCTTGGAGTGAAGGCAATAGAGTTCTCTGCGAGCAAGGCATACGATGAAGATGAATCCGCCTCAGGCGGACCGATGAACCCTTTCATCCTCAGCCTTACAATCGGCTGCGCCTTTGTTATAGGGATTGCGCTTTTTGTGCTCTTTCCGCTGTATGCAACTAAACTTATTGGCGTTGTTATTGCTTCTGTTTCTGAGAATTCGTTTTTCTTTAATCTCGTTGACGGCATAATAAGAGTCCTTATATTCTTGATTTATGTTGTGGCAATCGGACTCTGGAAGGAGATGGGCAGGATATTTGAATATCACGGCGCTGAGCATAAGACAATTCATGCATACGAGGCAGGGGAGGAACTTAATGTGGAAAATGTGAGGCCTTTCAGCCCCCTCCACCCGAGATGCGGCACGAGTTTTCTTCTGATAGTTATGCTGATAAGCATTTTCGTATTTTCTTTTATCCCGCAGTCGTGGTTTTTTGTTTATAAGTTCCTCTCAAGGCTTATCCTTATTCCGTTAGTTGCAGGGCTTTCCTATGAACTCCTGAAGTTATCGGCAAGAATGAAAGACAATCCGATTGTCCACTTGATGATCATGCCGGGGCTTCTTTTGCAGAGGCTTACAACCCGCGACCCTGACGACAGACAGATAGAAGTTGCCATTACAGCATTAAAAGAGGTTCTTAAATTAGAGGCGGAAAATGCTGCTTGAGAAACTCCGGACAATAGAAAATAGATACGAAAAGCTGACAGAACAGATGATAGACCCGAAGGTCCTGTCGGCGCCTCAAGAGTATCAAAAATACTCAAAGGAACAGTCCGAACTTCAGTCTGTTATTGAAAAGATTCGTGAGTACAAAAAACTCTTGTTAGATATGGAAGGAGCGGAGGAAATTCTTAAGGGCGGCGATAACGAATTGAGCGAGCTTGCGCAGGCAGAGCTTAATGAACTGAAAGAGAGAAAGCCTAAGATAGAAGAAGAACTGAAGGTAATGCTTCTTCCGAAAGACTCTATGGATGAAAAAAGCGTAATACTTGAGATAAGGGCAGGCACAGGCGGAGAAGAGGCGGCTCTTTTCGCGGCAAAGCTTTTCAGGATGTATTCCAAATATGCTGAGACAAGGAGATGGAAGATAGAGGTGATTGATTCCAGTCCGACAGGCCTCGGCGGGTTAAAAGAGGTAATTGTAAATATCGCAGGGAAGGGCGCATACAGCAGGCTGAAATATGAGAGCGGTGTTCACAGGGTGCAGAGGGTGCCCGTGACTGAAGCATCGGGAAGAATTCACACATCAGCCGCTACAGTCGCTGTTTTGCCTGAGGCAGAAGATGTTGATATAAAGGTGGAAGAAAAGGATTTGAGGATTGATACGTTCTGCTCATCAGGGGCAGGCGGGCAGAGTGTTAACACTACTTATTCCGCAGTGAGGATTACCCATGTGCCTACAGGACTGGTTGCGCAGTGTCAGGATGAGAGGTCCCAGTTAAAAAACAGGGAAAAGGCAATGAAGGTTTTGCGTTCAAGACTTCTTGAATTTGAGATAGAGAAAAAAGATAAAGAACGCTCTGCTGACAGAAAAACTCAGGTCGGCACAGGCGGCAGAAGCGAGAGGATAAGGACCTACAATTTTCCGCAGAACAGAGTTACAGACCACAGGATTGGACTCACACTTCATAGGCTGGAGAGCGTTCTTGAAGGCAATATTGATGAGATAATAGATAACCTTATTGCTCATTATCAGGCAGAGAAACTGAAAGAGTTGTAA
>MNVK01000059.1 GCA_001871685.1 Nitrospirae bacterium CG1_02_44_142 | reverse complement strand
GATATTCTGCGGATGCTCTACAAAATTCGGCTCTGAGCCGAACACCCAGACATGCCCCATCTGCATAGGGATGCCCGGCGTGCTCCCCGTTTTAAATAAAAAAGCCCTTGAGTTCGCAATAAAGACAGGTTTGGCAACTGACTGCAAAATCTCTTCTTACAGCAGGTTTGCACGAAAAAATTATTTTTATCCTGATTTACCGAAAGGCTATCAGATAAGCCAGTATGAACTTCCCATCTGCGAGCATGGTTTTATTGAGATTGTTGTTGACAGTGAAATTAAAAGAATCGGGATAACAAGGATTCACATGGAAGAGGATGCAGGCAAGAACATCCACGAGTCCGCCTCAGGCGGAGCAGGAAACCACAGTTTTGTTGACCTTAACAGGGCAGGTGTTCCGCTTATGGAGATAGTGTCCGAGCCTGATATAAGAAGTCCGAAAGAGGCAGCGGAATACATGAAAAAACTGAGGGCAATCCTGAGGTATCTCGGAGTGTGCGATGGGAACATGGAGCAGGGCTCCTTAAGATGCGATGCAAATGTATCCATCAGGCCTGTCGGGCAGAAAGAATACGGCACCAGGGCAGAGGTCAAAAACATCAATTCATTTAAGTTTGTTGAAAAGGCGCTTGAATATGAAATAAAAAGACAGATTAAAGTTCTTGAAGAAGGCGGAAAAATTATTCAGGAGACAAGGTTATGGGATTCAAATAAGGGAATTACAGAATCAATGCGCGGCAAGGAAGAGGCGCATGACTACCGTTATTTCCCTGAACCGGACCTTGTGCCTATAACAGTTGAGCAGAAATGGATTGATGAGATTAAGGCGTCATTGCCGGAACTGCCTGACGCTAAAAGCAAAAGATTTGCATCTGAATACGGCTTACCTGAAGACGATGCGGACTTGTTAACATCCGAAAAGGCTCTTGCTGAGTGGTTTGAAGAGGCTGTAAAAGCAGGAGGACATCCAAAGGCAGCGGCAAACTGGATGATGGGCGAGTTGATGAGATTGCTTAACGAAGAAAATAAGTTTATAGAGGAATGCAGATTAAAACCAAAGCAGCTTGTCGGGATGTTAAAGCTCATGGACAAGGGCACAATAAGCGGAAAAATAGCAAAGGTCGTTTTTGAAGAGATGTATAAGACAGGTAAAGATGCAGAATCTATCGTTAAAGAAAAAGGGCTTGTCCAGATAAGCGATGAAGGAGCGATAGAAAAGGCTGTTGACGAAGTTATTGCAAAGAACCCTAAAGAGGTTGAGAGGTTTAAGGCAGGGGACGAAAAACTCCTCGGCTTCTTTGTGGGGCAGATTATGAAGTTCACAAAAGGCAAGGCAAATCCCCGGATTGTGAATGAGATGGTGAAGAAGAGACTTACATAAGTTGATTTGCCCTTAATTCATCAGTTAAAATTCAAATACTTTTAATCTCTGGAGAGGTGACCGAGAGGCCGAAGGTGCACGACTGGAAATCGTGTGTGCGCTAATCCCGCACCCAGGGTTCAAATCCCTGCCTCTCCGCCATTAACAACAGTTGAGAGTTGAAAGTTAAGAGTTACAAGTTGAAAACCCAGCAAACTTTTAACTTTTCACTTTAAACTTTTAACTCCAAACATTGTTTGGGTTTTGCAGGCAGGGGACGGCCCTGCGCAGCAGAGGGATGTGAATCCCACCAGGTCCGGAAGGAAGCAATGGTAAGCATTTACTCTGGGTGCCGCAGCAAGTTGTCCCCTGCCTGCAGAAAGAAGAAGATTTTACTGCTAAGAATGCAGGCATTGCTCAAAAATTTATTTAACTTGACGAAGATTCAAGATGCTTGATTCAGGATTCGTGATACATAATGAAGAGTTTTCTGTCATGCATCGTGCATCATGTATCTTGCATCACGCATAAGGTGTCAAAAAATAAATTTTTTCACAACACCTGCATTCTCTAATATAGTATTATCATGAAGGCAGAACTATGAGTTACCTTGTACTTGCAAGAAAATGGAGACCCCAGGGGTTTGACGACCTCGTGGGACAGGAGCCTATTACCCGAATCCTGAAAAACTCCATCTCACAGAAAAAGATTGCGCATGCCTATATATTCTCAGGCCCGAGAGGCGTGGGGAAAACATCCACCGCAAGAATACTTGCAAAGGCTCTTAACTGCAAAAACGGGCCTACCCCCTCGCCATGCGGAACATGCGCGTCGTGCACTGCTGTGAAGGACGGCACATCAATTGATGTCCTTGAAATAGACGGCGCATCAAATAACAGCGTTGAGGACGTAAGGGATTTGAGGGAAGGCGTTAAATATACGCCTCTTGGCGGCAGGTATAAGATTTATATCATAGATGAAGCGCACATGCTTTCTCCCTCTGCGTTCAATGCCCTTTTAAAGACCCTTGAGGAACCGCCTCCCCATGCAATCTTTGTGTTGGCTACAACAGCCCCAAGAAAAATACCCGCGACCATTTTTTCAAGGTGCCAGCATCTTCCTTTCAGACGCATATCAGCGCAAAATATAAAAGAAAGATTGAGGCATATAGCCTCGTCAGATGGCATAAAAATCTCTGATTCTGCGATAGACATGGTTGCGCGCGCCGCTGACGGAAGCATGAGGGATTCCCTGACAATCCTTGATCAGGTGACGGCATTTTCTTCGGAAATAGACGCAGAAGGAGTAAAAGACTTGCTCGGCATAGCAGATACCGGTATGCTTGCAGAAATATCTACTGCTGTTATTAACGGCGACAGGGAAAAGATTGTCAGTGTGATAGCCGAACTGGTTGATAAAGGGGCAGACCTTAAGCCTTTTGTGAAAGACCTTGTGGGATTTTTCAGAAATCTCCTTATCGCAAAGTTTGTAAAGAAGCCCGAAGAGTTGCTTGAACTCAGCGAGGATGAGATAAAAATAGTCGGCAGGATACTGCCGAAGATATCACCTGACCTGCTTATGCTTATGCTTTCAGAAATGGTCAAGGCTGAACTGGACGTCCGTTCTTCATTCTCACCGCGGCTCAGTCTTGAAATGTCGCTGATACGGATAAGCTTTTTAAGCACGCTTAAACCTGTGCAGGAGGCGATAGACAATATAGATGCGCTCATAAGGGGACAGGCGTCAGGTGTCAGCGGCCAGATGTCAGGTGTTAGAGAAGAGAAAGCAGATGCCAGAACCCATGAACTAGGACCTGAACCCCAGAACCTGAAACCTAAAGCAGCGCCTTCAACTCCGCTTGACGGCAGTTCTTTGCTCACCGCGATTATAGAAAAGATGGAGGACCCGAGGATTACATCAAAGCTTTCAAAAGCAAAGCCTTTACTTACAGAAAATGTCCTGACGTTGACTTTTAACAGCAACGAGGCAGAGCTTTTTGCGGAGGCTATAAGGAAGAATTCTCATTTGATAGAACAAATTGTCTCGGATATTCTTAAGACTCCCGCAAAACTTAAAATAGAGATTATGACAAAAAAGATAATCCGCAAAAAAGACCTGAAGGATAAAGTTCTGACAGACCCGGCGGTAAAAGAGGTGATTGAACTTTTTGACGGAAGGATAATTGATGTTAAACTAAAAGAAAATACAGGGGGTGAAAACAAAGATGTCTAAGAAGATGCTCGGTGATATTATGCGTGAGGCTCAAAAGCTTCAGACAGAGATGAAGAGAATGCAGGAAGAGTCAAAGAAGAAGACGGTTGAGGCAACGGCAGGCGGAGGCATGGTTACCGTCATTGCCAGCGGCGGAGGAGAAATCATCTCCATAAAAATAGAAAAGGACGTTGTAAATCCTGATGATGTTGAGATGCTGCAGGACCTCATACTTGCCGCTGCTAACGAGGCATTACGGCGGGCGCAGGAAATGGTCAATGAAGGGATGTCAAAACTTACTGGCGGGTTGCAGATACCGGGCTTAGGCGGACTGGGTAAATTTTTCTAATTCCCCTTCATCTATCTGAAGTTCACGCGCCAGGAGTTTAGGAGTTGCGCCGGTCTGTTTGATTACCTCTTTCAGATAATTCTCAAAGGTGATATTTTTATCCCAGCAGGAATAAAAGTGTTCTTTGAGTATGGCTGCCAGCCCTTCTGACGGTATCCGGTAGCCCTTTCTTGTTGCTTCTTTCTCGCCTGTGCTTTCCGGGATGCCTATTACTACAACCCTGTCGTCCACAACCATATAGCGGATGTCATGCACGATGGCGCAATCGCTGTATCTGATTTCAGCGCCTGCGTTTGTATACATATAACCTATATGCAGCCGGTCCGGAAATTTCGGCATGAGATACCTGACGCTCACGTTGTTTTTTGTCATTCTCTCAATATTTTCTGTAACGCTCTTGGTCCTTTTTTTATCATCTCCGACAGGAAGCCTGCCTGTTATAGCCCCTATTACTTCAGTCTTGGCGTCCATCATTGTATCTGTGACTGTCAGAAAATATTCCTGTCTTGACAGCACCTTTGTGGCCCGCTCAACCTGAAGCAGAAGGTTTTTCCTGCCCCTGCCTTCCTTTAGGCTGAAAAGCAAAAGGATGATTGTGGCAAGAAGCAGAACTGATTCAAGTACAAGAAGCCCGGTTTCAATAGTCATAGCGTTTTAATTTTAAAGAAATCCGGTAATCTTTACAAGGGGGAAGGGGGGATTGCCTTTAGTCTGCCGCGCTTCGGTATAATATAAACAATGTATTTCCTCTCAATCCATAATCTCCCTGAAAACAGGGCAGCTTTCGCACCGGCGCTGGCGTCCGCTCTGGGAATCACCTCCTATGAGGCAAGCATTCGCCTGCGGGTTTCAGGGAGCGGGCCATTCGTAATCGCCACCTTCGGAGAGCGGGCTGCAGCCGATGAGGCTAACCGCAAACTCAAAGCCTCAAGACTCTCTACGGTCATGCTCTCAGACGAAGAGGCCGCGAGCAGCCAAAAGGGATTTTCTGCGCGGACGTTCAGATTCAATGAACATACGCTCCAGGCGGAGTCACGGCAGAAAGAGACGCTTGCGGTTGATTATCAGAAGATTTTTCTGATAATCCGGGGCATGGGCATAAAACAGGAAATATCTACCGAGACCACGAAGGAGCGGAAATTCAATCTTGGAAAAGCTGTTCTCTCAGGCGGGCTGATAATATCCAAAACCGTGAAGACCACCGAGCAGAAGATAACGGAAGAACGGGAGGGATTTCTTTTCGTCTATGCCGAAGGGTGCCTGCCGCTCGTGTTTAGAGAAGGGGCGCTGGACTATAGTTCCCTCGGGCCGGCTCTTCAGCCTTCACGGACAGCCAATTTCACTGCGCTGCTTGCCGGACTGCGCCGCTGCGC
>MNVK01000114.1 GCA_001871685.1 Nitrospirae bacterium CG1_02_44_142 | reverse complement strand
TTAAAATCGGAAACGCGGTAATTGTTGTATCATTATCCTCCACCTTCACAGTTTTGCTTTCATCTATTTGCGACGGTACGCTCTGTATGTTATAACTCGCGCACCCGTTCGCCAAAACCGCGACGAGTAAAACCAAACCTATCATCAAAAATCTTTTCATCTCACACCTTCCTTAAATTTTCCCCCAGCTCCAAAAACAAAAAAGGGCGTGCAAGGCACGCCCTTTCATTACTTTTTATATTCTTCCTGTAAGTTAGGAAATCTGTCTGTCTGTCTGTCTGTCTGTCTGTCTGTGCACAATTAATGCCAGAGGCTTAGTTATCCCATTTGTTCTCCTGAAAAACTTTAATGTTAAGCCTTACTTCTTATCGGGGAAAAGAAACCCTAAAACACTCAAATCCTCATCTATATCGGGCCAGTGTATGCCATAACCCGATGGTGAAATCTCGTAGTTCTCTAATTGCTCTTTTGCTGCGTCAGAAAGTTTTGGATACCATGCCAATGGTATTGTAATAATCCTTCCATCTCCCAAACTGACATGCATGGAATCCTCTGAAAATTTGACACTCAAGATTGCAGGTGTTTTAATTTGTTCTGCGATGGAAGTATTCATCCCATTTCTCCTTAAAAAATTGTTTGTTTCCCTTTATTATACCTAAAATCTGCTTTAATTGATTTGCATTTAAGTTATAGCTCCATACCAGTTGGCATGAAGGTATCCAGAATTTTGCCTCACCGCCTTGTCCGATTACATGGATATGGCAAGGTTCAAATCCTTCATTACTATAAAATAAAAATCTATAGCCGCCTTTCTTTAATATTGTAGGCATTTAACCTATTTCCAACGCTAATTTCCTTTTCACCATATTGCGTAAAAAATACAACTATTGCTTATTTCTGTCAAGGTAATTTTCACATTGGGAAACTTCCTATTCGTATCTTAGCGCATCTATCGGGTCAAGGAGCGATGCCTTATATGCCGGGTAAAAACCAAAAAATATTCCGACCAATCCTGAAAAACAGAACGCCAGCACAACATAAAACGGAGATATGATTGTGGGCCACTCTGCAAAAGTTGAGAGTATTTTGGAACCTCCCACTCCCAGAATAATCCCTATAACGCCTCCTATTAATGACAATGTGATAGCCTCAATAATGAACTGGAGCCTTATGTCCCAGGTCTTTGCGCCCACAGCCATTCTTATTCCGATTTCCCTGGTCCTTTCAGTAACCGAGACCAGCATGATGTTCATAATACCGATTCCTCCTACGATAAGAGAAACCGATGCAATGGCGCCAAGCAGCAGCGCCATTACCTTTGAAGACTGCTCCTGCGTCTGCATTAGCTGGGTAAGATTCCTGACGGTAAAATCATTTTCCTGTTTGGGCCCCAAGCGGTGTCTCTGCCTGAGCAATTCATTTATCTGTTTTTCGGCAGCGGCAAGGTCTTCTGTACTCTTTGCCTTAACATGAATTATCCTGACCATGCCCGGGAACTGGGTTCCAAAAAGCTGTTTCTGAGCAACTGTAATAGGGAGAAATATGGTATCATCCTGGTCCTTCCCTGTAAGAGACTGTCCTTTAGCCTCAAGCACGCCGATTACAATAAACGGAACTTTCTTTATCCGCACAACCTGACCTGTGGCGTCTATATTGCCAAAAAGATTATCCACAACAGTCCGCCCCAGCAAGCATACCTTGCCCCCGCTCTTGACCTCCTGCCCGGTAAACACTCTGCCGGAAGCAAGCTGCCATTCCCTTACATTCAGCATATTGGGTGTTGTGCCCCTTATACCTGTTGCCCAGTTCTGGTTGCCGTAAACAATCTGTGCAATCCCGCCATGTTCAGGCGCAACATCTGCAACTGCAGGACACTCCCTGAGAATAGCCTCTGTATCACCCATAGTAAGCGTAGGCTGGGTGCCTGCTCCCATTCTCACCCCTCCTGACGAAGTTGAGCCCGGCAGTATTATAAGAAGGTTGCTTCCTATGCTTGCTATCTGGTCTGCTATTTTCTGGCTGGCGCCTTTTCCCACAGCAAGCATCGCAATCACAGCGCCGACTCCGATAACAATGCCGAGCATTGTGAGGGCTGAACGCATCTTGTTCACCCTTAATGCCCTGAATGATATTTTCAAAGTTGAAGGTATATTAATCATGTTTTAACCGTTCGGATGTCATTGCGAGGAGGTCTTATGACCGACGACGCAATCTCATCCCCTGTAGATTGCTTCGCTTCGCTCGCAATGACAAGACTTAAACTACTCATACATTTTTACCGCCTTCATCAGTCATAATGCAGCCGTCGCGGAATTTTATTATCCGCCTGCTGTATTCCGCTATATCAGGCTCATGGGTTATAAGTATTATTGTGATATTTGATTCCGCATTCAGCTTCGTAAAAAGTTCCATTATCTCAGCGCTTGTCTTTGTGTCAAGATTGCCTGTCGGCTCGTCTGCAAAGATTATCGGCGCATTATTTACAAGCGCCCTCGCAACGGCAACCCTCTGCTGCTGGCCTCCCGAAAGCTGATTTGGGAAATGATGCTCTCTTCCCTCCAGGCCGACGCTTTTAAGAGCAGCCATTGCCTTCTGCTCTCTTTCTCTTGCTGTTACCCCGTTATAAAGCATAGGAAGCTCAACATTCTCCAGTGCGGACGTCCTTGAGAGAAGATTGAATCCCTGAAAGACAAAACCTATTTTCTTGTTTCTTATAGCAGCGAGTTCATCCCTGCCGAGACTGCCAACATCAGTTCCTTCCAAGAGGTACCTGCCGCTTGTGGGCTTATCAAGGCATCCAAGTATATTCATAAAAGTAGATTTCCCCGACCCCGAAGGCCCCATTATTGCTATGAATTCTCCATTTTCAATGCTGAGCGAAACTGCGCAGAGCGCCTTGACCGAGACATCGCCGAGCTGATAGATTTTGGTAATTCCCTGTATATCAATGAGCGCCATGTCAGAACATCCTTGGAGCAGCAGCTCCAGACTTTTGTTTTGTTTTAAGTAATTCCACTATCACTTCCTGCCCTTCTTTTATTTCGCCTGAGATTAGTTCGGTATAACCTCCGTCGCTAACGCCGGTAGATACAGATATGCGTTTTGGTTTTCCATTTTCAATGAGCCAGACGCCCGCGCCTTTTTGCCCCGGCCCTTTTTGCTGCGCCTTTTTGTTTTTGTCTTTATCCTTATCAGGCATACTGAATCTCAAAACAGCATTGGGTATTCTGAGGACGTCTTTCTTTGCCGATATAATTATAGAAACATTTGCCGTCATGCCGGGCTTGAGTTTCAAGTCCGGATTGCTGACTAAAATTACTGCGTCATACGTAACAACATTCTGGACATTGATGGGGGCATTCCTGACCTGTGATACCTTGCCTTTAAAAATAACGCCGGTATAAGCGTCAACATTGAACTCAACGTCCTGCCCTTGCCGGACCTTGCCTATGTCAGCCTCAGCCACATTCGTATCTATCTGCATCTTTGTGAGGTCCTGCGCAATAGTGAAAAGAGTCGGAGTCTGAAAACTTGCGGCAACGGTCTGCCCGACGTCTACATTCCTGGAAACAACAATGCCGTTAACAGGCGAAATAATCCTTGTATATCTTAGATTGGTCTCTGCAACCTTCAAGGACGCCTCTGACTGGGCAACCTGAGCCTTTGACGCATTTATCTGAGCCTTTGCCGTCTCATAATTTGTCTCGGCTGTGTCAACCTCGCTTCTGGCAATGAGTTCCTTTGAGAAAAGCGCTTTATTCCTTTCCAGCGTCCTCTTTGCATCAATAAAAGAGGCGTCGGCCTTCTCCAGATTTGCCTTAGCGGAAAGCAGATTCGCCCTGGCCTGCTCCACCTGAGCCTCAAATATCGCAGGGTCAATCTGCGCTATAAGCTGTCCCTTCTTAACAGGCGAATTGAAATCAGCATAAATAGTCTTTATCGTCCCTGAGACCTGAGTGCCTACAAGCACGGTTGTTACCGCATTCACATTGCCTGAGGCAGTAACCGTCTCAACTATATCACCCCTGCTGATTTTTTCGGTTCTGAAGTTTAATCCATTCTCTTTCTTTCTGAATAGAAAAAATGCGACAATGCCGAGCGCAATAACAATTGCGATGCCGATAATAATCTTCTTCATTATCTAACCCCCATTGCCTTCTCAAGACTTGCCGTTGCAACATTGTAGTCTGAGAGAGCTTGAATATGCGAAGTCTTCGCATTGCTGTATGCAATCTGAGAATCCGTAACTTCCACGGGATTCCCCAGTCCTGCTGCGTATCTGCCGTTTGCAAGCTCCAGATTTTCCTGCGCCTGCCTTACAATAAGCTGTGCGGTAGAAATCCTCTCCTCAGCCTCCCGCAGATTAAGATATGCCTGCTGAACTTCCAGGATAACACCCTGCCTGAAGGATTCCTCCTGAGCCTTAAGCACATTCAGCTTCGCCCTTGCCTCCTGCACCTGATAGTCGGTCAGGTAGCCGCTGAAGATGGGCAGCGTAATGGTTACGCCTACGGTCCAGCCGTCCTGAAGCGGAAGTTTTTCTCCAGACCAGTCATAGCCCGCATTGCCTGACAGTGTGGGATAATATCCCTTTTTCGCAAGTCCTATTGACGACTCCGCGGCCTTCTTCTTTGTGATTATTGACTTAAGGTCCGGCCTGTTTTCGTAGGCCCTGTCAACCGCATCCTTGAGCGTTATATTGTATTTCTGATAGAGAAAGGCGTCTTCAATCGTATATTCAGGGGCATCAGGCATGCCCATCGCATTGTCAAGAACAACCTTTGCTATCCTGAGCGCATTTTCCGCCTTTATAAGGTTAAGCCTGGCATTGCTTAAATCCACCTCGGCCTTGGTCACATCAAATTTCGGTTTTGTGCCGGCCTCATAAAATCCCTTTGCCTGCTGCAGGTGCTGTTCAAACTGTTTAACGGTCTCCTCCGCGACATCTCTGTTCTGTTTTGACTGCAATAGTCCGTAATACGCCTGTTTAACGCTGAAGACCACCCTTTCTTTTATATTTCTGAGGTCTGAATTTGCCGCCTCCCGGTTCAGCGTCTGGACCTCCACCCCGGTTGGAGTCTTCCCGAAATCATAAATCATCTGACTCAGCGCTGCGCTGGTTTTATATTCATCAAGAGAACTGTTTGAGGTCGTAGAAGAAAGCGAATACTTTTTATATCCAGCGGACACGTCAACCTGCGGATAATAATTAGCCTTTGCCTGGCCTATCCTGCTCTGATTCACCTCCACCTCGCCCGCAGCGGCAGCTATATCCGGGTGTTTTTGCAGAGCGATTTCAACGCATTTATTCA
>MNVK01000050.1 GCA_001871685.1 Nitrospirae bacterium CG1_02_44_142 | reverse complement strand
ACGGCGGTGTTTTCGGTGAGACCTATGCTTCACTCGGAGGCATTGATAAAGTTATCCCGGTTGACGCCTATATATCGGGCTGTCCGCCAACACCTGCAGCCTTGCTCAATGGAATACTCAAGGCAATAGAAGGTAAGTGAACTGGTTTTTTATAGTGAATCCTCTTAATGCTGGTTTGCGGCTGCCTTTGTATTGTATTATGACCTTGTGTGTTTCTCCCATGGCGTCCGGAAGAATTAATTTTTTGATTCTGGCGACTTCAAATGAATAATCAGCAGAATTTTTGTAGATTTCAGCGATGGCCTCATCAATGCCGAGTGAAACTAAAAACGTTCCCTGGCGGCAGAAGCCTATAGTTTTTATGCCGATTTCATCACCCCACTTTTTGACAGATGAGAAATTGACATGGGCTGTAATGTCCTGTTCGCCAATGTTTTGATAGGGGTTTTCTGTCACTCGATGCTCATGATAACAAAGGAGTGTCCCTCTGTCCCTGTCTTCACTATAATAATCCTTAGAAGAATAACCATAGTCAATCGTTAATATAAATCCCTCTGTTAAAATGCGGTTTATTTCGCCAAGCCATTTTTTAATTTCAAGATTTATCTCTGTCCTGTGTCCTTTCTCAAACTCTATGGAGAACTCTTTAAGGTAATCCGCTATTTCGCTTGCGCCTGGCGCTCCTTTGATTTCAATTAGTTTTTCATTATCTGCGGAAATGAATATCTCTTTAATCTCATCGTTCATCTCTATAATGTGTACAGGGAAGGCGTCAAGAAGTTCGTTTGATAGAAAGCAGCCTTTGATATCATTAAGCTCTCTGACGGATGACGCCCAGCGTATCTTGTCTGAATAATCAGAAAGAAGCTTTTTCTGTTGTTCTCTCATAGCAGGATTAAGCTCAACAATTATGTATTGAAGGTTTTTTATTATTTCTCTTTCTAACCCCTGACCCCCAATCCCTAAACCCTTGTAGTATTCAAGAATGTCCTTGCATAAATAGCCTGCGCCTGAGCCCATCTCAACAATCTGAAAGACAGAAGGTTTGTTCATTATCTCCCACATCTCTTCTATCTGTTTTCCAATCATCATGCCGAATGTCGGGTGGAGATGGGAGCTTGTGTAAAAATCGCCGCTTCTTCCAATTCTTGTTTTTTCAGAGCTGTAATAGCCGAGTTCAGGTTCGTAGAGCGCCATTTCCATGAAGTTTTTGAAGGTGATAGGGCCTTCGGATTTTATTCTCCGGATTATTTTTTGTTGAAGTAAATTCATAAGCTGAATTATACTAAATTCATGATTGCGATTGTTGATTATGGAATGGGAAATTTAAGGAGCGTTGAAAAAGGCTTTCAAAAAGTCGGCGTAGATGCGCGCATTGTCACCGATGCTGCTTCAATTGATAATGCCGATGGAGTAGTCCTTCCGGGCGTCGGAGCATTTATTGATTGCATAAAAAACCTAACTGACATGAAACTAACTGAGGCGATTATAAGGTCAATAGGCAAGGGCAAGCCATATCTCGGCATCTGCCTTGGACTGCAGGTCCTATTTACAGAGTCAGAGGAATTCGGTGTGTGCAAAGGACTGAATGTTTTTAAAGGCAAGGTTGTAAGATTTCCAAAAATGGAATTAAAAGTCCCTCACATGGGATGGAATACCCTGAACATAAAAAAGAAGCCGCCGATTTTTAACGGCATAGGGGGCGAGTCATATTTTTATTTTGTGCATTCCTTCTATGTTGAGCCGGAAGATGAAGGCATAATCGCAGCTACGACAGACTATGGAATAAACTTTACCTCAATGGTCTGGAAGGATAATATTTTTGCAATGCAGTTCCATCCTGAAAAGAGTCAGGAACTCGGCTTGAAGATTTTGAAGGGTTACGGAGATTTTGTAAAAAAGGCATAGATATTAAGCAGAAATAATAAACCAAAGCGCAATATCTTCATTGTAGTTCTCCTTTTGTAAATACAATGTTTAAAATCAGCGGCGGAGCGAAGCGGAGTCTGCTGGATTGTATTGTTGGGCGAAATTAAATTCTTCTTGTTTTTTCTTTGCTCTCTGTGACAGTTGGAGTTTTCTTTCTAAAGATTCCAAAGAATTTTTATCACACTTAGCCAAGAGTTTTTCTAAGTCACTCAATGCGTGTAAAGTGTAAAATATTTTATCTTTAGATACATAAACAATGACGGTTTTATTCTCCCTCAAAAGATTTATGATATTATTTAGTGTCCCTTTGCTTTTTGTATCCCATATCATAAATCCATAGTTGGTATCCTTAACCATCTCTAAATCTTTAATCGTGTAGTAATGGAAATCTTTTACTTTGCTATGTTCCTTTACCCACTTTGTTTTCCAGTGACCAACATTATTTCTACATTTTTCTCCTACACAGTATACGAAGACATTTCTGTAATTCTTGTCAAAGAGGTATTGTTGTACTGCTTTATCCACACCGTTTGCGTCGCCAATAAGAACTGAATATCCTTTCTGCACAATATTGTTTAGTCTTTGCTTAATATCATCGTTAAGTCTTAATAATCTTATAGAGCCGCCTATGAACACCTTATTCATACTTTGCTCCTTGTTCTGGTCAACGCTAATACATACACATTGTGCACGCCGCCTTGGTTATACAATATCTCTGTTATAGCATTCAGAGTAGCTCCCGACCTGTACAAATCATCTAATAACAAAATACTTTTCCCATTTAGCACATTACTTCCGATATCAAAGGCATTCTTTAATAATTCCATTCGCTTTTTATATTCGTAGACGTCTTTCAGTTCAGGCGTTTCTTTGGTTTTAACCAAGAGGTCATCATGAAAGGGGATTTTTAGACGTGAACTGAGACTTTTCGTTATTTCTAAAACTGGCTGAAAGGCTCTATTCTTGGATGGTGGAACGGGTATTATTGCAGCAATTGCATCAACAATTTTCCAACTGTTTTCAAGAAAATTTGCAACCGTATCTATTATTTCGCCAAGAGCAGTCTTGTCGGATTTAAATTTCAGCCTATAAAGCAACTCTCCTATTTCGCTTCTTCTTGTGTCGAATACTTCATGTCCGTACTCATTATACCCAATAAACGTACTGTCAAT
The DNA here is from genome assembly GCA_001871685.1 of Nitrospirae bacterium CG1_02_44_142. GTDB lineage: Bacteria > Nitrospirota > Thermodesulfovibrionia > Thermodesulfovibrionales > UBA1546 > UBA1546. The sequence continues at coordinate 6,035 of MNVK01000050.1, read as the reverse complement.
AGTGTGGATGTCTAAAGCATATCCTTTAGTCCAGTTCCCAGATAGGTTTATTGGATGAATGGAAACCATAGACTTTAGCCCTGTAGTCGTTTACTTGATAATAGTAACATTCCAAGCCCAGTAAAAATAATGGCAATATTTAATATAAAAAGATATTTGTAAGGGATTGCAATTCGCCCTTCATACTGCGGAGAAAAATTTTTAAGTGGCTCAACTCTCTTCATAAACATATCAAGGATACTTTCCTCCTTTACCTGACCTTCCTTCAATACTATTTCTGTGGTTGTCATATTATTCAAATGCGCTATAAATCCAAGTGCTGGACTATAGCCTGGTATAAGCACAAAAGAGATTAGAAACCAAAATAACCCTACAAGGACTAAAATCATCCCTATTTTTTTCCTTGTACTCATTAGAATCCTCCTACTAATAAATGTTTTTTTTAAGTTCAGCGAGAGCTTCCTTATGGCTGACAATATCTCCCCTGTCTGCCGCTGAGATGCCTTCTTTTATAGCCTGTATGTGCCATTCCTGCACTGTGAGAAACTCCTCAAGGGCTTGCGTTGCTAAAGAAGATTTTGACGTGTGCGTGGTTTTGGCTAAAGTTTCAAGTCTCTGAGCTAAATGCCCTTTTATCGTTAAAGTAGCTCCCATATTTCACCTGCCTCTAAATTTTTTTCCATTATAACATAAATATTGGCGTCATAAACTCGCCGCCATCTCCCTTCCTATATTCCCTGATAAGCAGTCAGATAAACAGTAAAAGGAAAGGCACCTGTCGGGTTATAATGTCTAAGTTTCTAATGGAAACGACATTTCACCTTGGAGGTGCCTTATGAACATTATACCAAATAAGATAGAAATTGAGTTTACAGATGAGAGGATAACACCATCAGCCGGAGCGATATTTCTTTCAGCGATGGCAAAGAAACTCAGACTGCACGGGGAACTGGAAGCATCCGTTAAACTAAAGCAGCGAGCGAGCGGAGCATCGGATATGGAGATGCTTCTGAGCCTGATCTACAGTCTTGCGCAGGGGGACGGAGCAATACTGGATGTAGATCGTCTTGGACAGGATGATACAAGGCAGAAACTTCTTGGATTACAGAGAGTTCCCAACCATCGCCGTTTGGGCGAGTATCTTGGGCGCTTTGACGACAGTGCATGTGAGAGCCTGCTTAGGGTCGCCCGGTTGCAGGCAGCGCATGTGATTGATTCTGTAATAGAACATGAGATACAGACAAAAGGATACGTTCCGGTATTCGTGGATGGCACCGGGATAGAGGTGGATGGCCGGTATTTTGAAGGCGCAGGGAAACTTTATGACGGCAGCATCGGATATTGGCTTCACGCGGCATTTGTAGGGGGTTTATGGATAGCACAGCGGCTGCAAAGAGGCGGCGTGCATCCGGCGCATGAGGCAAAGGAACTTCTCAAAGATACAGCGGCAATGCTTGGGCAAGGGCATCCGATATGGGCGCGCTTTGATAATGCCTATTACAGAAAAGATGTCATTCATTTCTGCAAAGATCACGGATGGGATTATTCCGTTAGCGTGACCAGCGAAACCTATAAGCGGCCTTTAAGGGAAATGATGGAGGGTTTTAGCGATGCAGACTGGGAAGCGATAAATGAAGACGGCAGCGAACACGCCGCATTTTTGTATCATCGGCCTGGTGGGTGGAAACATGAACAGACATATGTGGTAGTGCGCACCATGCAGGAAGACAAACAAAAGCTGTTATTCCCCCGATATACGTTCATACTTGTCAGCAGGAATGATATTGCACTTGGGGAAATCCTAAAAAGGCATCGCGGCAAACAGGGACAGGAGAATGCCTTTAAGTGGCCGCTTATCCATCTGGATTTGCACCATCCTCCTTGCGGTCTGTTTAATGCAAACAGGGCCTTCTATGCCGCAGGCCAGATTGCGCAGATACTTCTTGTTGCCATGCAGCTGAGACTCCTTCCCGCAGAGGCCAGAGTGCATGGAATAAGAACTATTATCCGCGACCTGGTAAGGGTGGCCGGCAAGCTGGTTTGTCATGCGCGGCAATGGAAGCTTCTGTTTGCAAAGTCGGCATTGCGTCTACACTGGATATCGTATGCCGCTGATTGCATTGCATCCGGATGAGGCAGCACTTATCCGCGCCTGAGGACAGAAAAACATGTTTTGCTTTTATGAAGGGTCAATTGCGTCTGAACAAGCTTAATTTGCACAAAAATCAGAGACAAATACCTCTAAAATAACCTCCTCATTCCATCTATCCAAAAAATATGCTCTTGCTTCCTGATTGCAAACTCCCCAAAATGCTTCCTTCCTCGCTTATCAGGGAATCAAGGTCTCCCTTACCGTCTTCCCTGACACCGGATGTTTTTTATCCGGAGCAATTTCGCATAAGTGTTTTGTTAGGCTTATTCTTTTATCCTGTCTTGCCAATAGTCCGGCTTTCTATGCAAATTGGCAACTGCAACAACAAGAATTTCCGTATTCAGTATCTGATAGATAATTCCGTAAGGGAAGCGACGCAATTGACATCTGCGGGTAGTGCTGCTGAAGGGCTGCCAGGCATTTGGAAAATGCCTGATTCGTTCAATAGTATTTAGAGCCTCCAATAAAAACGAATCTCCCAGCCCGGGAGATTCAGAATTGTAATATTCAATAGTTTCGTCAAGTTCTATTTGCGCTATCTCAAGAAATCTTATTTCCACTATTTCCCGTATTTTGATAAAACTTCTTTAAGTGAGAGAGCCCTGATTTTACCGGACTGGTAGGCATTAACTCTATCTTCAGCTTCTTTGCGCCAGAGAGAGTCTATGTGTTCATCAGGCTGATCAAGGCTGGACAAAAGATGGTCTGCAAGACTTGCCCTTTCAATGGTTGGCAGTTCCAATGCCTCTTTTAATATCTGCTGTGTGTCTGTAGCCATTTTGCAACCTCCTCAAAGATTTATGACTTTATTATTGCAATTATTGATAATTTTGTAAACCTAACATGGTTTTCTATGTCTATATACGCTTTTTAAGAGAATTTTAGGGGAATTCGGAGGAATGAGTCAAGGAAATTATGCTTTGAGGTTTTTAATCATCTCCTTGACCGTCTTCCCTGTCACCGGATGTTTTTTGTCCGGAGCAATTTCGCATAAGGGTTCCAGAACAAATTCTCTTTCATGAAGAAGAGGGTGGGGGATTTCCAGATTATCTGTTTTTAAAATCAGGTCATCATAAAAAAGAATATCCAAATCAATTACGCGCGGGCCCCATTTTGTTGTCTCTGTCCGTCCAATCTCTTTCTCTATCTCTTTCAGAATCCCGAGAAGCTCTTCAGGCTCTTTATCAATCTCAACCTCAATTGCCCTATTGATAAACTTCGGCTGGTCTTTTACGCCCCACGGCTCTGTCTCATGCACAGAGGACTGTTTTTTTACAGCGATGCCCTTTTCTTTGAGGAGACTTATTGTCTTTCGGCAGTTCTCTTCCCTGTCTCCGAGATTTGAACCTATGCTGATGTATACAATTGCCATAAAAGTGTCAGTGTCAGTTATCAGTGCGAGTGAATTATTTTACAGACACTAACCACTGACACTAATCACTGATTTAATCCTCTCAACCGTTTCTTTTATCTTCTCTACAGGCGCTGTGAGGGCAAACCTGACATATCCTTCTCCTGGCGCTCCAAAACCATTTCCGGGTGTTATGAGCACTCCTGCCTTATTAAGAAGATGGGCAACAAAACTTGAAGAATCAAATCCAGAAGGCGCTTTCGCCCAGAGATAGAATGTCGCCTTTGGTTTTATCAGATGGAAGCCAAGGCTCTTTAAGCCGTTGTAAAGGGCGTCTCTTCTGTCCTGATATGTTTTTCTGATGTCTGAGAGTATGGAATCATCAGTATTAAATGCGGCAATTGCTGCCTCCTGTATGGCCTGAAACACGCCTGAATCAAGGTTTGACTTTATCTTTCCAAGCCCTGCAATGACATCCTTATTGCCCGCGGCAAAACCGATTCTCCAGCCGGTCATGTTGTATGTCTTTGAGAGCGAATGAAACTCTATGCCTACATCATTTGCTCCTTCCATCTCAAGAAAGCTTATAGGCCTTTCATTGTCATAATAAACCTCTGAATACGCCGCATCGTGGCAGATTATGATGTTGTATTTTTTCGCAAGGCTTATTGCCTCTTTGTAAAATCCTGCATCTGCTGTTGCAGACGTTGGGTTATTGGGATAGTTCAGGAACATGAGTTTTGCTTTTTTTAATACGCCCTCTGGAATTATTTTGAAATCAGGGAGAAATTCGTTTTCTTCTTTTAACGGCATGATGTAACTCTCACCTGCCGCAAACAATGTTCCGACAGGATAGACAGGATAGCCCGGAGACGGGACCAGAACAACATCGCCGGGATTTATGAATGCAAGAGGAATGTGTCCTATGCCTTCTTTAGAGCCGATAAGGGATAATACTTCTGTCTTTGGATTTAATGAGACATTGAATCTTTTTTTATACCAGCCTGCAACCGCTTCCCTGTAAGAGAGCATTCCTTCGTAAGAAGGATAGCGGTGATGAGCAGGATTCTCCACTGCCCTTTTCATTGCTTCAACTATATGTGCAGGAGTCGGGATGTCAGGGTCGCCGATGCTCAGGTCTATGAGGTCAATGCCTTTTGCAAGCGCGGCCTGTTTCATTTTATCTATTGCCGCAAAGAGATACGGCGGCAGATTTTTCACTCTGTCTGACAACTGAATGGATAACATTAATTCAAAAACTCCTTCCTGATTAATTTTTCCTGTTTATTATATACGATAAAAGTTATGAAGTAAAATTGACATGAAACACGCAAACAATTAAAATTACGAAAGGTGGATATATGGATAGCAAGCAATGGGAATTATATTTTGATGCTCTAAAGAACAAGAACTGGCAAAAGGCTGTGGATTCGCTTAATGCTATTCTGAAAGCTGAGCCAAAAAATCCGCAGGTGCATCTGAAGCTCGGAGACGTCTTTCAGAAAAAAGGAGATATCAGCCGCGCAGTGTCAGCCTATCAGCAGTCCGCCTGGCTTTTAATGAAGGACAGCTATATGCAAAAGGCGCTTGCTGTTTTCAAGGTTATACTCAGGCTTGACCCCAATAATGCCGAGGCAATCAAGAGCGCCAAAGAGCTGATGATGGAGATTGAAGGCGCAAGAGTAAAGCCTGCTGAAGAGCCTTCCATACCCATGCCAGAAGTTGAAGAGAAACCCGCTGAAGAGGCCGCTGCCGAATCTGCCGCTTATTTTACAGACGGAGCAGAATTTGGAATGGAGAAAGAACTGGATGTTTCTGTTGAGCCTCCCGCTGAAATGGATTTTATTGAACGGACGTCATTTTACGGGGAATCTACGGAGACTCCGCCTGTTCCTGAAGTGAAAGCCGGGGGAAATATTAATATTCAGCCTGAAGCCCCGAGCATCTCGGGGGAAGAGCCTGTTTTGCGTATTCCGTTTCTGTCTTCTCTTCCTGAAGATGAAATAAAACAGATAACAGAGAGGCTTAAAGCGCAGTCATTTTTGCCGGGGCAAAAGGTTGTTGAAGAAGGGGACTTTGGTGATTCCATATTTGTCATAACATCAGGCAATGCAAAGGTTGTTGCGCATATACTCGGCAATGAAATAGAACTTGCAATCCTGTCTGTTGGCGATGTATTCGGCGAAGTGGCGTTTCTTACCGGAAGGCCGAGGACTGCTTCAGTTATCGCCGAGGACGAGCTTAAGGTAATGGAACTTAACAGGCTTATTCTTGAAGAGATATTTGAGAAATATCCTGAGCTCCTGAAAAAATTAGAAGACTTCTATCAATCCCATCTTGAAGATACCATCAGTAAGGTAAGAACAAAGATAAAAAAATAAGGCGCCCTAAAGATTTAGCGCCCTATTTTTTATAAGACTCAAATATAATGAATTAATAACCCGCTGCTGGTGCTTTCTTAGCTGGAGCTGCCTTCTTTGCTGCCGCGGTTTTCTTTATTACTGATTTTGCAGTGTTCTTGCCGTCTGCTGT
>MNVK01000090.1 GCA_001871685.1 Nitrospirae bacterium CG1_02_44_142 | reverse complement strand
CGATGAACCCTCTGTCGTTGTTATAAGAAAGGACACTAAGAAAACTATTGCAGTCGGCGTAGAAGCAAAAAAGATGCTGGGGAAAACGCCTGCTAATATAATGGCTATCCGGCCGATGAAGGACGGCGTTATAGCAGACTTTGACGCCACAGGAGAGATGCTCAAGTATTTCATTGCAAAGGTGCATAACAGGCGCAGTTTTGTATCGCCGAGGATAATCATAGGAGTCCCGTCAGGCATAACACAGGTTGAACAGCGCGCCGTAAAAGATGCGGCGCAGTCCTCAGGCGCGCGGGAAGTCTATCTGATTGAAGAGCCGATGGCTGCGGCAGTCGGTGTGGGCCTGCCTGTGGGCGAGCCGTCAGGGAATATGATTGTTGACATCGGAGGAGGCACCACCGATATTGCGGTAATTTCGCTTGACGGCATCGTTTACAGCAAGGCTGTAAGGGTAGGCGGAGATAAGATGGATGAAGAACTCATCGCTTACATGAAGCGCAGATATAACCTTATGATAGGCGAGAGGACCGCAGAGCGGATAAAGATAGAGATAGGCTCTGCACACCCTTCAGACGGAGACGGCCACTGTGAAATGGAGATAAAAGGAAGAGACCTCATATCAGGCATTCCGAAAACCATAACCATAAACGAGGATGAAATACGGGAAGCCCTGAGCGAGCCTGTAAATACAATCCTGGACACGATAAAAGTCACACTGGAGAACACACCGCCTGAACTTGCGGCAGACATCGTGGACCACGGAATTGTGCTTGCAGGCGGCGGAGCGCTCTTAAAGGGGCTTGACACATTTATAAGAGAAGAGACCGGACTTCCTGCAATAGTGGCTGATAACCCTCTGACTGCAGTTGTGAGAGGGGTCGGAAAGATGCTTGACGATTTTGAACTTTTAAGGAAGGTAGCTCTTAATTATTAATGCCCAAAAAAAGATTTTTGCTTTTTTTTTCTCTTATCATTGTGTCATTCATTCTTATGACATACCAGGGCAACGGGGGATTTTCCAATCCCCTGCGCCTTATAAACTACCCGGTTAACATCGCTAATGACGCCGTTAATTCTATCTGTTCAAAAATAAAAGGCGCCTTCAAAAAGATACAACTGCGCGATGAAGAAAACAGGAGATTGAAGCTGGAGCTTGATAAGCTGCTTATGGAGCGGCATAAATACAAGGAGGCAGTTCTTGAGAATGCCAGGCTCGAAGAACTGCTAACCCTGAAAGAAAAAGAAAAGAAATACGTCACTGCTGCGCGGGTTATCTCCAGAGGCAATGACCAGTGGACCAACACGCTTGTAATAAACAAAGGCAGGCGTGACGGCGTAGAAAAGGATATGGCGGTTATAACCGGCAAAGGGCTTGTAGGCAAGGTTTTTTCCGCATTGAACTCTTACTCGTATGTCCTTCTGCTCAACGATGTGAATTTCTCAGCGGCAATAAGGCTTCAGGAAAGCAGAACTGAAGGAATAATCTCCGGAACGGGTTCAAAAACCTGTATGCTGAAATATGTCTCTCACGAATATGAAGTAAAAGAAAACGAAATGGCGCTTACATCAGGGCTTGACTCTCTTTTCCCTCCGGGCATACCTGTCGGAGCTGTAACCAAAATCACTTCAAAAGGCGCCGGGCTCTTCCAGAACATAGAGGTTACTCCGTTTCAGGACAGCACAACACTTGAAGAAGTCGCGGTCATAGGACGATGAGGAAAATCATTCTGCTCCTCATCATATTCTCAGCGTTTCTTCTTGAGAGCAGAATATCAATTTTTGGCGCACAGCCGGATTTAGCGGCAGCTATTGCCTATTATTTCGGATTAAAGAACGGAGAAGCCAAGGGCCTGCTATTCGGTTCATTTGTGGGGCTTATAGGCGACAGCCTTTCCGGAGGCATTCTCGGCCCCAACATCTTAGGAAAAGGCTTGGTAGGCTTCCTCTCCGCCTCTATGTCATCCACTACGAGCAGAGGCTTTTTCAGGTGGACGCCGGTTCTTGGAGTAATAGGCATTTCCCTATTGACTGCCGTCAACGGCATAATTGTATTCCTCTCCAAAACCATATTTGAGCGCATGCCTGCTTCTATCCCGAGCGCAATATCTATAATACTTACCGCTGCGCTTATAAATTCTCTATTCGGCATATTCATGAGGCCTCAAAATGAGCAATAACAGCAGAAACAGAATATTGCTGGCAAGCTACTATATCATTGCCGGGTTATTCGCCCTGTTTGCAATCAGGCTGTGGCAGCTTCAGGTTCTTCAGGGGAAAGAATACAAAAAAATATCCATGGGAAACATGCTCCGTATAATTAAAATCCCGGCTCCCAGAGGAATAATATATGACAGAAACGGCGTACCCCTGGTAAAAAATTCTCCGTATTTCTACGCCTCGCTCATGCCCGAGAATTTAAAACAGATAAATATACAGCATCTGGCTGATATTCTTGGAATTAACGCCGGGGATATTTATGCCAGAATAAACAAAAAAGGGCTGAGCCCCTTTGAGCCTATAAAACTTAAAGAAAGGCTTACGTTTACTGAGATAGCGGCGATAGAGGCCAGGCGCTCAGATTTCCCCGGATTGATAATTGATATTGACATGAGCCGTGAATATCTGTATGGAGACATTGGAGCCCATCTTATCGGGTATCTCGGCAAGCTTAACCCTTCCCAGTCAAAAAATTCTGAGTTTAAAGATGTACCGCCGGAGGCCTTTATCGGGCAGTGGGGAGCGGAACTTCTTTTTGACAGGACTCTGCGCGGAACCCCTGGAGAAAGGATTATAGAAATTGACGCACTCGGCAGAGAAATAAAACTCCTGCAGGAAAAATCCACTATTAAGGGTGAAGACTTAAAATTGAGCATTGACGTCAATCTGCAGAAAGCCGCGGAAGAGGCCTTTGCAGGGAGAACAGGGGCAGTGGTGGCCCTGAAGCCAGACACAGGAGAGATACTCGGACTTGTGAGCAGGCCGTCTTTTGACCCTAATATGTTTGCGCACGGGATAAGTTACAGTCAATGGGCCGAGTTGTTTCAGGATAAAAAAATGCCCATGCTTAACAGGGCGCTCCAGAGCCAGTATCCGCCCGGGTCAACATTCAAGATTGTCACGGCAATCGCCGCGCTCAATGAAGGAGTAATCACACCCGACACAAAAGTTACCTGCACCGGAGGAATAACCTATGGGAAGTGGCAGTTTGGCTGCTGGAAAAAGGGAGGGCACGGAACTATTTCCCTGCACAGAGCCATAGTGGAATCATGCGACGTCTATTTTTATGAAGCGGGCAAACATCTCGGAATAGATAAAATTGCGGAGTATGCAAGAAGACTCGGCCTCGGAAGCGAGACCGGCCTGCATCTTGCGCAAGAGCGTTCAGGACTGATACCGGACACCAAGTGGAAACATGAGAAGAGAAATCAGCCGTGGTATCTCGGCGAGACCTTCAATGCAGCCATAGGACAGGGTTATGTATCCGTTACTCCCATGCAAATGGCGCAGCTTATGAGTATAGTTGCTAATGGAGGTTTAATATACAGACCTGTAATAGTTAAGACAGAGGCCCCTGTGCAGCCTGTTGCGAGTGCGGATATAAAACCTCAGGTTCTTGACCTGGTAAGGGACGGCCTTTACGGCGTTGTAAATGAAGGAGGCGGAACAGGCAGCGCGGCAAAATCAAACATTGCGGCAGTTGGAGGGAAAACAGGCACTGCACAGGTAATAAGCATGAGGAAAAGTTCACATCAACTGTCTGAAAAAGTTCGCGACCATGCCTGGTTTGTAGCCTTTGCGCCTGTAGAGAAACCTGCGATTGCATTATGCGTATTTATTGAACACGGCGGGCACGGCGGAGGAGCCGCAGCTCCTATTGCAAAGCTGGCAATAGAAGCGTATCTGAAAGGCAAACAGAACAGCAGAGCAGAAGCGCAGCAGTAAATTTTAAAACTACTGCTCTATTGCTCTAACGACTAAATTTATGATAAAAATAGACAGACGGTTGATTAAAAATTTTGACTGGGGGACCTTCTTCATAGTAATCCTTCTGTCTATTATAGGCATAATGACAATCTACAGCGCTACACGCCCCTTGCTTCCTCATGAACAGCCCAATTATCACGTGAAGCAGATATACTGGCTGCTGATTGGAATCACAGCACTGTTTTTTATCGTGAGTTTCGACTATATCTGGCTGAGCAGATTTGCTTATCCTTTATATGCTATAGGCATAGTCCTGCTCCTGATTGTCCTCTTCGCAGGGAAGACAGGCATGGGCGCACAAAGATGGCTGACCCTCGGGCCGCTTTCTTTTCAGCCTTCCGAGATATTCAGGCTGATGTTTATAATAGTCATAGCGCGGCATTTCATTGAAATCAGCGGGGCAATGGGGTTAATCCCTATGATAAAAATTTTTCTGGCGTTCACCTTTATCCCGCTGGTAATCTTGCTCAAGCAGCCCGACATCGGCACCGCAGTTGTTCTCTTAATAATATTCTTATCTCTCAGCATTGTGAAGGGACTGCAAAAAAAAGTTGCCGCGCTGCTGATTGTCATTGGAGTAATCTCAATTCCGTTTATCGGCAATATAATGTGGGAGGGGCTGAAAGATTATCAAAAAAACAGGCTTGTTGCATTCGTAGAGCCCGAGGCAGACCCTGCAGGCATCGGCTATCATATAAACCAATCAAAGGTTGCGATAGGCTCAGGCGGTATTCTTGGAAAAGGCTACCTGAAGGGAACGCAGGGGCCGTTCAGGTTTCTTCCGGAGAAACAGACTGATTTTATCTTTGCGGTATTCGCAGAGGAATGGGGGCTTGTTGGAAGCATTTTCCTTCTGCTTATCTACCTCGCCTTAATTCTCAGGGGGCTTGATACCGCATTAAAGGCAAAAGATGAATTCGGCAGGCTCCTCGCCGCCGGAATAACAGCCATGTTTTCAACTTACTTCTTTATAAATGTAGGAATGACCCTCGGCATTATGCCTGTGGTGGGAATTCCCCTGCCTTTTATGAGCTACGGCGGTACAGCGCTTCTCTCAAACTTCATTGCAGCCGGCATCCTCATAAACATCAGGAGCAGGAGATTTAAACTCTTTTATTAAAAGCGCGGCTTCTGCTATAATTAGTGTCAGTTTTCAGTGTCAGTGTCTGTTCACTAATAACTATTCACTTATCACTGTCTTTAAACGGCGGTGTAGCTCAGTCGGTTAGAGCATGCGGCTCATATCCGCAGTGTCCGGGGTTCGATTCCCTGCACCGCCACCAAAAT
>MNVK01000127.1 GCA_001871685.1 Nitrospirae bacterium CG1_02_44_142 | reverse complement strand
AGCTCTGATTACGATAAAGTTCAGCATGGATTATTTACATACTATCTCTTAAGAGGCATGAGGGGAGAGGCGGACGTTAATAAAGATGGAATAGTATCACTCGGAGAGTTATATGAATATACCAGAACAAATGTATCAGAAAAGGCGTCTATTGAACTTAATAGGGACCAGACGCCTCTATTACTGCCATCAATAGAAACTGCAGGTGTGAGACTATCATTGCCCGTAGCTAAAATAAAATAAGAAAAAAATGGACAGGCGCATTTTGTATTTTGAGGCGGTGGAGAAGGAGATAAAGGCATTAGCGCCGTAAGAGAGGAACAAAAAGAGGAGGAGGTTCTGCAGAGGTGAGTTGGAGATGGTAGGGTTACATAGACGCTATTCGTCAGCTTTTTGTAAGACTTTATTATATAGGTCAAGGTTTATTCTAAACCCATATTTAATAACCTTGTCAAGATACGGCTTAATTTCAGGAATAATGCCTCTATCTTTAAGTTCTAACAAAACACCTATTGTTCCTATCGGATTGAGATTCATGGACTGCGCCACTATTCTTGCTTTATTGTCATCAAGCAAAATGGCATCAGCGGATATTTCAGATGCAAGGATTATAGCCTCTGCTTCACCATCTCCAAAAAATTCAGAAAGGGCGGACGCTGCAAGGGTATTGTTGAGCCGTTTTATTTCAATAAATTTTGACTTTAAACCATCCGAGACCTCAGTAGCGCCAGGTCTCCCAGCGCCTTTTTCAACTACTTCTCTAAATACAGCATTGGGAATGACTAACTTTTCATATAGAGCAGGAAGATGATGAAAGAGCTTAAGTCCGGATATGTTTATAAGTGGGCTTGCATTGGATACAATAATCAACTCTTATATCTTCCTCGTCTTAACTTCTTTATCGTTGCTAAATCCATTAAGAAGTCATCCTGTGTGTATTCTGCTTGCGGTATTTTCAAAGACTCCAAAAATTCCATAAACTGTGCGAGGCTCATATTTGCAAGTTTAGCAGCCTTACCTATAGATGTAAGTTTTTTTTGGAAGAGGAAGAGGGCTATAGACTCCCTGACTACATTATCCGGCTCAGTAAGTCCAACTGTTTTCATGCTTTTTAAAAGAGTAGTATCAAGTTTCATAGCCTATTATGAATTTGCAAAGATACCGTTGTCAAGTATTCAGAGGCAATATAAGCCAACGGGGATTAAATTGCTGGGAGGGATTTAGGGTCAGGGCAATGTAATGTGCATGGGCTTTTGGCCTTTAAATATTATTTTCAGGAGGGTTTGTCATGAAAAAAACAGCAAGGATAGGAATTTTCATCAAATTCAGGGGACGCCATACTTAATTCTTGACCGAATGTTTTAAATAAGAAATACGCCCATTTCCCGTATTGACATTTGTTCTTCTTTAATCAGGTTTTAGTCATTCCGGTTTTTTCGTCGGCCCGGGTTGATTCCCGAATCCCCTACCAATTCACTCAACTAAATACTTGACAAGATTAGTATGGTTTTATAGACTTAATCTATGCTGAGGTTATCCAGAAAGGGACAGTATGGCGTAAGGGCGATGTTTGAAATAGCCAGAGGGCAGGGCGATAAACCTGTTCCCATAAAAGAGATAGCCGAGAGGCAGGCTGTTTCTGTCGCCTACCTTGAGCAGATACTTAATAAACTTAAAAATGGGGGGCTTATAAGGAGCGTTAAAGGGCCGGGCGGCGGCTATGTGCTGAGCAAGAAACCTGAAAAAGTAAGCATCAGCGCTATCCTTAATGAGCTTGAAGGCCCTGTAGCCATAACTTCCTGCCTTGACCCCGAGGAGGGATGTATAAGGGTTGATGGATGCGTAACGTATGCCCTCTGGAAAGCCCTCGGTGAGAATATAGACGCATTTCTCGGCACGGTAACATTGAAAGATTTGGTTAGCGGAACGCTTTTAAGCAAGGTTGGCAATGCTAAAACAATTCATATGTCATTGCGAGGAGTCCCGATAAAACAGGGGCGACGAAGCAATCTTAAGAGATCGAGATTGCCGCGCCCCGAGCAGCTCGGGACTCGCAATGACAATGGGAAGTTCAAAGTGATATGAAGTTTGTAGAGAACGTTAAGGCAGATGTAACAACAGACATAGTTTATATGATGTGTCCGATGCATCTGCTTAAACTTCAGGAAAAAATCAGGGAACTGGATGAGGGGCAGATACTGGAAATCATGACTGATTATGACGGCGCGCTTGAAGATATTCCCGGCTGGTGTGAAAAAACCGGCAATGAATTTTTAGGGATGAGTGAGACGGAAGATTTTTATAAATTTTATATCAGGAAGAAGGCGAGGAGAAAATGAGAAAATGCTACTTTGACCATGTTGCAACAAACCCTCTTGACAGGCGTGTCTTTGACGCCATGACGCCTTATTTCATGGAGGCCTTCGGAAACCCGCTGAGCCTTTATGACCTTGGCGCAAAGGCAAAAGAGGCAATAGAAAATGCGAGGGGGCAGGTTGCAGCGCTAATTAATTCAAAAGCATCTGAAATAATCTTTACATCAAGCGGCGCCGAGGCAAATAACTTTGCGCTCCGGGGCATTGCGCTTGCAAGGCAGCATGAAGGGAAGCATGTAATCGTCTCTAAGATGGAGCATCATTCAATCCTGAATTCCGCCCGGTTTCTTGAAAAGGCCGGCTTTGTAGTGACTTTTCTCCCTGTGGATAAGCACGGGATAGTTGAGCCAGAGATAGTAAAAAAATCAATAACAAAAGAAACAACGCTCATATCCATAACCCACGCAAGCAGTGAGGTCGGGACCATAGAGCCTATAAAAGAGATAGGGCGGATTGCAAAAGAAAAAGGAATAATCTTTCATACGGATGCAGTTGCAGCGGCAGGGAATATCCCTGTTGACGTGAAAGAACTTGGCGTGGACCTTTTAAGCATGGCGGCGCATCAGTTTTACGGGCCGAAAGGCGCGGGCGCGCTTTACGTAAGAGAGGGCTTGAGAATAGTTCCGCTTATTTACGGAGGGATACAGGAAAACGGAAGAAGGGCCGGCACTGAAAATGTCCCTGCAATTGTAGGGATGGGCAAGGCGGCAGAACTTGCAAAAGACGAGATGGCTGCGAGAATGGAGCAGTCTAAAAAATTAAGGGATAAACTCATTAAGGGTGTATCAGGCATTGAAAATATCTATCTGACGGGACATCCTGAAAACAGGCTTCCGGCGCATGCGAGTTTTACAGTTGAATTTATAGAAGGAGAGGCAATGCTTCTGCTTCTTGCGGCAAAGGGCATTTATGCAGCCTCCGGCTCTGCATGTTCGTCAAAGGCCTTGAAGGCGTCGCCTGTTTTGCTTTCAATGGGCGTATCTTCAAATCTGGCGCAGGGCTCAATAGTCTTTTCGCTGGGCAAAGGCAGCACAGAGGAAGATATAGATTACCTGCTTGCTGAGTTTCCGCAGGTGATAAAAAGATTAAGAGAGATGTCCCCTTATGCAAAAGGCTGGGGAACGAAAGGAGAGAGTGGAGAATGTATACCGCAAAAGTAATGGACCATTTTACAAATCCGAGGAATGTGGGAGAGATACCCGATGCTGACGGTATTGGCACAGAGGGGAATCCTACGTGCGGGGATGTGATGCAGATTTTTATAAAAGTGAAGGATGACAGAATAATTGATGTAAAGTTCAAGACCTTCGGATGCGGAGCTGCTATTGCTGTAAGCAGTATGATTACGGAGCTGGTTAAAGGCAAGACGATTGATGAGGCGTTAGCGATATCAAAGGAGACCGTTGCAAATGAATTGGGCGGACTGCCGGCTCAGAAGATGCACTGTTCTAATTTAGGAGCGGATGCTCTTAAAAAAGCCATTGAAGATTACAGGAGCAAAAAGAAATAAGGGTGAGGAAAATATTTCTAAAGCGCTTTAATGAAAAGGGCAGCGGGATTGTTGAGACCCTAATTGTTCTCATAGTCATCAGTATTCTGGTTATTGTTGTGATGGACCGTTATGAGACTATTATAGAGGAGGCAAAAGAGGTTGCGCTTAAGACTGAATTAAATAATCTGAGACAGGCGATTCTTTTTTTTAAGATTAAAAACAGCAGAAACTCTGAAAGTCTTAAGGAACTGGTTACAGCCCACTTTGTTATGCCGTATAAGGATGATATATTCAGCGCTAAATATCTTGAGCCGAATTCTCTTGATAAAGACAAAAATATACTTGACCCGTTTGATATGCCTTATGCGTATGACCGCGCTACAGGCAGAGTCTGGTCCATCAAAAAAGGTTTTGAGCACTTGTAGATATTCCTGCATCAGGAATATTCTAACAAAAGTTTTCCCTCGGGGTTTACCCTGTTAGACACTGATGGTCTCTAACAGGGTTTACAAGTTCAATTTCAGACTGGTAATATAGCAAGTGTCCGTGATTAGTGTCAGTGAGTAATAATTACTGACACTCACAACTGACACTAACTTGGAGAGGTGGCCGAGCAGGTCGAAGGCGGCGGTTTGCTAAACCGTTGTAGGGGCCAAAACCCTTACCCAGGGTTCGAATCCCTGCCTCTCCGCCATAAAAAAGTTAGAAGTTAGGAGTTGAAAGTTGAGGGTTAAAAACTTTCTTAAAAATTTTTAACTTTGCACTTTTAACTTTTAACTTAAATTGGGGGGTCTATGAACAAAAAGATTGTGATAGCTTTAATGTTAAGTTTAGCGCTGGTATATCTTGCGGGCTGTAAAAAGAAAGAGCAGCAGCCTGTTCCTAAGGCGTCGGCGATGCCGCAAGGGCTGGGAGCGCTTCCGCAAGAACAGGCAGTTCCGCAGGGACATCAGATGATGTCAGGCGGAAAACTTCAGGTTGTTGTCCCTGCCAATGTAAAAGGCAAGTGGAGTTCTGTGAAGTTTCTCATTGAGGATAGGGAGGCAAAAAAGGCGCAGGAATATACCGTTAAGCTCAACAGCGAGTGGAAAATACCCGGTTCCAATTTAAAAGTGACTGTCGGGGAGTTTCTTCCTGATTTCACTATGGACGGGAGCAAAATAACTTCGGGGTCAGGCGAGTTGAATAATCCTGCGGTTGGCATAAAGGTAACAGATGGTGATAAACAAATATTCCCTGCTCAGGGAAAACAATGGGGTTGGCTGTGGGCCCGCAAAGAACTGCAATCAATACATCCATTTGAACATCCCAAGTATAATATCATATTAAAAGAACCCATGAAGAAGGGATAGTTTGGCAATGCGCCCTTAGCTCAGCTGGATAGAGCGTCGGACTACGAATCCGCAGGCCGGGGGTTCGAATCCCTCAGGGCGCGCCAAA
>MNVK01000045.1 GCA_001871685.1 Nitrospirae bacterium CG1_02_44_142 | reverse complement strand
TTATCAGAAAAGTTGACTCCCATGGAAGAATTGACGTCAATGGTACTGCTTATTTCATCAGGAAGAAACTTGAGGGGCAGTATGTTGTTGCCACTATTTCTACTCATAGAAAGAGAGTGGTTGTTAAACAAGACAATAGGATTATCAAATCTTTCTCTTTCCCGATTGAAGGCCATATCGTTGCTCCTTTGCTTCCAATTACAAAGAGAAAAACTTAAAAAAGGTTCACGATGTTATGATATTCCTGAGCATTAAGAATCGGTTCACGATGTTATGATAGCAATTAACTATTGTTTGATTTTTATCTTGTAAGCGTGTAAATGTTGTTCTATATTTTTCTTTAGAATCGTATGTAAAGTAATTTAATGCACCTTCGATATCTCCTCGGGTTAGCGCCCCCTTCATTCCCTCCCATTTCGTTTTAAGCAAAGCATCTATCTCTGCCTTTGAAAGCACTGTTATCGCAATTGTATCTGAGTAGGTATTCCCTTGATTGTCTGTTACAGTTATTGTTGGATAAAAGATTCCTTCTGTTGTATATGTATGGTTTATGTTCTCAAAGGTTGTGCCTGTGTAATCAGCTACCCCATCTCCTTCAAAGTCCATTTGATATGAGACTGGTATAAATGAGGTTGAGGCTGAGAAATACGCGGTAAGGGGCACAATACTTGAATCTATGTTTGAAGATAATTTTATATAGCTGCCTGTTTTTACTGCATTGACTGTTACAGAGGCTGTTGCCGCATTGTTAGCTGTATCTTTTGCCGTGACCGTGATGGTATTTGCCCCTTCCTGCAAAGGGACATTATTGGCTACGAATTGGCTGCCATACACATTTGCCAATTTGCCATTTACTGTCACGCCTGTCTCATAGCCTGCGCGATTAATTACATTTCCCTTCACCATTATTTCAGGCTTTGATATTGTTTCACCATGAGTAGGCGATATTACGCTGATATTAATATTTGAGGATGGCCCAAATATTTTTACCGTGATAAAGTTTCCTTCTTTTCCTTTTAGAACTACTTTGATTGTATTGTTTGCTTGAAGTCTTATTTTTTTTGTAAAAGGGTTATGTTTTTTAAGTTTTTTTATATCCAATACCTCAACACCATTAATACTAATTGAGAAATGTCTTGTTTCGTGATGTCCATCTTCTCCGCTTTGAACCCAGAGTGTGTAATTAGCGCCTTCACTTGCTTGAAAGCTGTCTATATAAGTTACAGGGTGACCTTTAGGCTTATTGTATTGCTTGGGCCCGAATACAATAAAGTTTGATTGAGCAAAGGAAAGACCGGCGTTTAATAAAAATAAAGATATAATAAATATGCTAAATGTTATTGCGATATATTTTGATCTTCTCATAAGTCCTCCTGTCTAAAAAACATTTTAATATTTTCTCTATCAATCAATATCAACTGTCACCATTCTGATTGTTCATCTTCTTATCATTTCCCTCTCTGATAATTTTGCCGGATGGCTGAATAATAAAGAAATGAGAAAACTGTTGTCAAGGGAAAAATTTAGCGGCCTATCAGCGTGCGGAAAATCAATTAATTTCCTGACCCTGTCAGAGAGCAATCCCCTCTGTAAAGCGTCTAACGGGGTTGACTTTTTTAAGCCGGATAGTGTTTAATAAACATTCCGGAGGTAATGAAAATTATGTATGCGATTATAGAAACAGGCGGAAAGCAATTTAAAGTCTCATCAGGCGACACGATAAAGGTGGACAGGATGGCTGAAGAAGCAGGCTCTGTCGTGTCGCTAAATAAAGTTCTTGCAGTGGTCAGGGATGAGGAAGGCAAGAAGAATAAAATAGGCGTGCCTTTTGTTAAGGGCGCAGAAGTGAAGGCTGAGGTAATAGGCGCTGTAAAGGGCGACAAGGTTATTGTCCATAAGCAGAGGCCGAGAAAGGTGTACAGAAAAACCAACGGGCACAGGCAGCAGTATACAGCCCTGAAGATAAACGAGATATTAATCGGAGGACAAGATGGCGCATAAAAAAGGCGTAGGAAGTTCAAGAAACGGCAGAGACAGCGAGTCTCAGCGTCTCGGCGTTAAGATATACGGCGGGCAGGTAGTCCGCGCAGGCAATATTATTGTAAGGCAGAGGGGCACAAAGTTTCATCCCGGTTTTAATGTGGGAAAAGGAACTGACGACACTCTGTTTGCAAAGGTTGACGGCAAGGTAGCTTTTGAGAGGAAGAACCGCTCAACGCTTAAGATAAGCGTATATCCGTTAGCAGAGCCCGCAGCAGAAACAGTGTCAGTGTAAGTGGTAGTGTCAGTTACTGACACAGTTCACTGTCACTGAACACTCACTACACAGCCGTTACAACCAGCACAAAGCCGATGAGCATTAGGATTGCGCCGAGCAATCTCTCTTTAATATTATCTTCCCTGAAAAGAAAGTAGCCGTATGTTATCCCTATAATCAGGCTTAACCTTTTTACTGAAATCATATAAGCCACCTTTGTTAGTTTCATTGCTGCCATGTGTGTTGCAGCCATAACCGCAAAGAAAATACCCGGCATGACAAGTCTCTTGAATTGTTTTTCACTGAAGAAAACTTTCAGTTCTTTCCTTCCCATCCATAGCGCTATGGGCGCAAGGCATATTGTTATGGCTATGTAATAGGTTATTGCAAAAAAAAGCGGCGAGGAATGCTCTATCGCTATCTTGCCGAGAGATGCAGTAAAACAGTAAATAAGCGCAACGCCTATCATAAAGACCGAGCCTTTTTCTCTTGGAATGCTTCTGAAAGGCTCAAGTAAGCCTTTTTTTATTTCACTGATATTCAGCGTATAACTTCCCGCTGCAATGAGGAATATGCCTGCGCCTCCCCGGAGCGAGACTTTCTCGCCTACAAGCAGATATGAGATGAAGATTAAAAACACAGGTGTAAGCGCAAGGAACGGAAGCGTGAGGCTGAGGGGCGAAACCCTCAAAGCCTTTATATACAGGATAATCGTTACAATCTCAAGGGGCAGGGCGATTGCAAAGGCCCTGTAAAATTCAGCGTCAAGTTTTGGCGCGGGAACAAACAGCCATAAAATCAGGAGCAGGGGCAGGGAAAAAATGAACCTGAACCAGGCAACAAGATATTCATTGCTCCTGTTAAGGGCTTTTTTTGTAAGCGCATCGCTCGTTGCGAGAGTGAAAGCCGATATTAACGCAAAAACCACCCACATTTGATTATTTTACTAAATAAGGAAGAACTTGTGATAAAATATTCTCTATGGAAAAGAAAATTAGGAAACAACTCACGGACTCAGGAGTTGCAATTGTTTACCTGTTTGGTTCAACATCAATCGGCAGAACTTCTCCTATGAGTGATATAGATATCGGGGTTGTCTTGAGAGATGTTAGTTTGCTTAAGCATTCCAAAAAAATTTATACGAAACTATATGCCATATTTGCGGATATTTATCCGTCCTTTGCCATTGACATTGTATTTCTACAGTCAGCCTCAGTTCCTTTGCAATATGATGCGGTAAGATACGGCAGGGTTTTATTTGAGCCAGGCCCGAAACAACGGGCAGATTATGAAGCGGAAGTCATGAACATGTATTTTGATTTCATGCCTGTTCTCAGAGCATTTGACGCCGCAGCAGGCGCAAGGTATGCACATGTATAGGATACCGCTTAACAAAGAAGCAATGCAGAAAAAACTTGATTATATTGAGGAGTCTGTTAACAGCCTTGAGAGATTTAAGGGTATCACGTTTGAAAAATTTCATGCGGACCCGGATAATTTCCGAATCGCATTTTATGACCTGCACAGGGCGCTTGAGGCAGTGATGGATATAGGTTCTCACATACTGTCCAGAATCCCCGGAGCAAGGCCCGCATCATATAAAGATATTGCAATGCTTCTTGAAAAACATAAAATTATCCCTGCTGAGTTTGCTTCCGGGAAATTACTTAAGATGGCGGGATACAGAAACAGAATGGTTCATTTCTATGGAGAAATAACGGAAAAAGAACTGTATGGAATTATACAGAAAGAGCTTGGAGATTTTCCGGTTTTCTGCAAATACATAGTCAAACTGCTGAATCATCCTGAAAGACTCAAGATGAAGGTTGAATGAAGAAAATATTGCTCATTTTAGCTGTATTATCTTTTCTTGCCTCTTGCGATGAAAAGCCCAGGAACCCGGTTTCCGAATACGGCAACGCTATGCTTGACTCATACAAAAAAGCACAGAAGGCAGGGGAAGCCGCAAACCTTGACGCCGTAAAAAAGGCTGTTCAGGCGTATCATGCTCTCAATGATAAGTATCCCCGGTCTCTTGATGATGTTAAAGGATTAATCGGCGCTGAAATGGATATGTCAAAATACAGCTATGACCCTCAGACCGGGACTGTCAGCATCAGGAATAATTAAGCCTGCTGAAAAACCTTGCGCCATCTGATTTTTATTCTATGTGAGTTTCAATGATTTTCAACAAGTTTTTATAGAAATCCTTTATGTCGTCCAATTCATCAGTTAATATTTTGTAAAGTGTCTCAGTATCTATGTGATTGTAAAGGTGGACAATGCGATTTCTGAACTTAGACATATCAGTGTAAGACTCCATCTTTTCCTCAGGGATGTATCCTGCATCGGAAAGTATTTTGACTATCTCTGCATTAGTATTAGGCATTTTTAATCCCAGGTTGGCAATTATATAACTTCCGATGTCAAGCAGCGCCTGTATTGAGGTTTGCAATATGTAAAGAACAGAGTCTATATTCCTGAAGTCAGAGATAAAGTCTTCATAAGTTTTTGCCTTTAAAGATGACAATTTTTCAAGATTCTCTACAATGACGTCTATCTTTGTCTGAATGTCTTCCTGTCTCATATTTTTGCCACTCTATTTTTTATGCCCTGCAGATGAAATTTTTTTATAAACCTGATAGTCGGCTCAAAATCACAATAAGAGGATATCAGCCGGCTTACGTAATTGGCCCGGAACAGAGGGTCTGCATCGTAAATCAAATTTCCAGACCTTAATACATTATGCTGAAAGATAAGTCCCTGACTGTTCATTTCTATCACATCAACCTCTTTTTTAAAGATTTCCTCTATTCTGAAGGAGAGGTAGTTCATCTGACGCATCAATTCCCTTCCTTTAGGACGGGGTTCTTTTAGCAATACAGCTATATCTACATCGCTCATGGGCCCTGTCTTGCCTGTGGCCTGCGAACCGAAAAGGTATGCCGAGACGATGAAAGAGTAATTTCGGAAAACAGCGTTAAGTTTCTCTAAATCAAGATTCATAGGTAAATTATATACTAAATGAAATAAATTTAGGGGAGGGCCGCATAAATTTTCCTTCTACCGAACAACCGCGCGCCGGTCGGTGAAACATTGACTGTCTTAGTCTCTTCTTATATACTAAGTTCATGGATTATACAGCTGCATGGAAAATCAGATTGTCTGATGATGAAAGAATGAGGCTGAGCCTTTTTCACAAGGCGAGGACAGCCGCAGAAAAAGCGGCTCAGGTCTTAGTCGAAGAATTTGGAGCCGGACAGGTTTACCTGATTGGCTCTCTTTTAAAGGAAGATATTTTT
>MNVK01000092.1 GCA_001871685.1 Nitrospirae bacterium CG1_02_44_142 | reverse complement strand
GGAAGCCTTGTGAACCCTGAAATTCTTAAAGGCATTAATGCCGAGGTTTACAATTCAGCGTCAATGACGCTTGATGAAATAACCGGGATTATTCTAAAGTCTGTTGAATCAGGCAAAAAGGTAGCGCGGCTTCATACAGGCGACACATCGTTTTACAGCGCAATATCAGAGCAGATAGAAAAGCTCCGGGAGTTAAACATTGAATACGAAGTTATCCCCGGCGTTTCATCCGCAATGGCGGGAGCTGCAATACTCGGACAGGAACTCACAATACCCGAAATAAGCCAGACTGTTATTTTCACACGCCTTGAAGGGAAGACGCCTGTGCCGGAAACTGAAAAACTCAGCAAGCTTGCAAAACATAAAGCTACAATGGTTATATTTTTAAGCGCTGGAATGATAGAGAAAGTTAAGGGCGAACTTTTGCAGGGTTATTCCGAAAACACACCTGTTGTAATCATTGAAAAGGCTACTTGGAAGGAACAGAAAGTCGTAAGAGGACAGTTAAAAGACATTGTTAATCTTGTCAAAGATTCAGGCATCAAGAAGACCGCATTGATATATGTCGGAGAATCTCTCAGGGCGTCATCAGAATCTCTCGGCAAAGAATCAAAACTGTATCATAAGGATTTCAAGCATGGGTATAGAAAATAAGGCAGCCATTCTCTACATCACAGACAACGGCTTTGCCCTTGCCAGAAAACTAAACAGCCTTTATCCTTATGCAAAGGTCTTTAAGTTTAAACCTGATACTCTCTCCAAATTCTGGGGCAAGCGCAAGAATTTCATCTTCATCATGGCGTCAGGCATTGTTGTTCGGACTATTGCGCCTCTGCTAAAGGATAAGCGGACAGACCCTGCTGTTGTTGTGCTTGATGAAAAAGGAAAATTTTCCGTCAGCCTTTTGAGCGGGCACCTCGGCGGCGCAAATAAAATTGCAAAAGAGATTGCTGATTTTTTGAATTCCAAGAGGGGGCTCGTGGGGGAGACGAAGTCTCACCCACGCACGGAGGCAGTGATTACTACTGCATCAGATATAAATGGTCTTCCTGCAATAGATTTGTGGGCAAAAGAAAATGACTTAGTTATAGAGAAGTGGGAAACCGTTTCTAAGATATCAACAAGGTTTTTAAACAGCGGCGAACTGAAAGTTTATTCGGAAGTTGAGATAAAAATGCCTGAGGGGTTTTTGAGAACAGATAAGCCAAGTTCCGCTGATGTGCTGGTTACAAACAAAAAAGGCCGATTCACCGATTCACCGATTCACCGATTCACCGGGCTTTACCTCCGTCCCCGAAATCTCATTATAGGCGTCGGTTGCAATAAAGGAACATCTGCAAATGAGATAGAAAATAGCGTTAAGACTGTTCTGGATGAAAACAATTTGTCATTTCTCTCCATTCATTCAATCGCCGCAATTGACATAAAAGCTAATGAGCCGGGTTTAATTACATTTGCCCAAAAATACAATCTTGGGATTAAGACATTCAGCGCTAATGAACTCAATACGCTTATCAGCCGTCAGCCGTCAGCTATCAGCTTTTCAAAGGCGGCATTCAAGGCCACAGGCGCTTATGCAGTTGCAGAGCCTTCCGCTCTCCTCGCTTCAGGCGCAGACAAATTGCTTGTGCGAAAACAAAAGATTGGGAATGTGACAGTGGCGATTGCAGAATGCGGATTGCGGAATGATATAAATGCAACTAACGCCCCCTCTCATCCCCCTCTTAAGCTAAGAGGGGGAAGGGGGAGTTATGAATGTGGAAAAATCCGAAATCCGAAATCCGAAATTACCCCTAAGCTTTATATCGTTGGAACTGGCCCGGGAAGCATTGTGCATATTACGCCTTATGCACAAAATGCAATAAGAAACTCCGATGTAATAGTCGGATACGGCACATACATTGAGTTGATAAAGGAATTAATAAAAGACAAGGCCATTGTTTCTACGGGAATGACGCAGGAGATAGATAGATGCAAAAAGGCTGTTGAGCTTGCGATATCAGGCAGAACTGTTTCCATAATCAGCGGAGGCGACCCCGGAATATACGCCATGGCGGGGCTGGTGTTTGAGATGCTTAAAAATGAAACGGAGAAACAGAGAAGTGGAGAAATGGAGACAAAAGAACAGCATAGAACAGAAACTTCACCGATTCACCGATTCACCGATTCACCGATTCAAGTTGAAGTCATTCCCGGCGTCTCTGCCCTGAATGCCTGCGCCGCAAGGCTTGGAGCGCCGCTTATGCATGACTTCGCTTCAATCAGTTTGTCGGACAGGCTTACACCGTGGGAGGTGATAGAAAAAAGACTTGATGCAGCAGCTAAGTCTGATTTTGTAATAATACTTTACAACCCAAAGAGCAAAGGAAGGGCCGAGCATATCAATAAGGCAAGAGAGATAATCTTAAAATACAGAAAACCTGAAACGCCCGTCGGCATAGTAAAGGGCGCAATGAGAGAGGATGAAAAGATAGTCATAGCTGATTTAAAAAATATGCTTGAGCATGAGATTGATATGCAGACAACCGTGATAATAGGCAATTCGCAGACATTTGTGTGGAACAACAGAATGATAACGCCGAGAGGATATGAAAAAAAATTCAAAAAATAAAATTCAAAATTCAAAATTAATCCAATCCCCAATCCCCAACCCCCAATCCCCAAAAGCCGCCTTTCTCCGGGATGAATCTTTTTTGTGGGGGCTCATGGCTTATAAGGCGTTGAAAGCAAACGGCCTGCCTTTTGAACTCATCCGCGCGGAAGACATAAAGAAAGGACGCCTTAAAAATTATGCGATGCTCTTTGTGCCCGGAGGCTGGGCGTCAAACAAGATAAAGGCGCTCGGCGGCAAAGGCCTCAGCGAAATAAAAAAGTTTGTCCGCAGCGGCGGGAACTATCTCGGATTCTGCGGAGGCGCAGGTCTTGCAACGCTTGACGGCATAGGGCTTTTGAATGTCAAAAGAAAGCCGACAAAGGAAAGGGTCCCCAGCTTCAGCGGAAGAATTCATCTCAACATCAATAAACATCCCATATTCACCCATTCACCCATTCACCCATTCACCCATTCACCTGTTTTTCACGCCTGGTGGCCCTCTCAGTTTTATACCCCCCCTGCTCCCCCCCTTAGTAAGGGGGGGTATAGGGGGGGTATAAAAAAACTCGCCACTTACGGCGATGCAATGCCTGACTCTTTCAGCTCTGATTTGAATGTCGGTGATGTGGAAACAAACAACAACTGGACAGAGCTTGAAGAGATTTATGGCATTAATCTCAACCCAAAGAGATTGAAGGATGAGCCTGCTGTAATAGAGGGGAGTTTCGGCAAAGGCAGGGTAATATTGTCGCTTATTCATTTTGACACAACGGATGATGCAAACGGGGCGATGGTTTTGAGGAATTTATGGGAATACCTTGTCCCTAATGCGGAATGCGGAATGCGGAATGCGGAAAACGCCCCCTCTTATCCCCCTCTTAAAATAAGAGGGGGAAGGGGGAGTTATGAAACAAGAGAGCTTGAATGGGCGGTTGAAGATTTGATAGACCTCGGCCTGCGTAATTTTCTCTGGTTCTGGAGGAATCCGATGCTATTGCAGTGGCGCAGGGGAGTCAGAGGGCTTGAATACTGCACGCTGTATGTAATGATAAAGGAGCTTGTGAAAATACTGAAGATGCACGATGCAGGATACATGATTCAGGATATAGAAAAAGACCTGAAAAAAATCAAGGGGATGCTCCTTCCTTTTACAGAAAAAGCAAAACAGCTTTTGATTCTGGAAAGACATGCTCTGCAGAATGGGCATATAACCCCCCTTAGCCCCCCCTTATTAAGGGGGGGATGGGGGGGGTATGACCCTGCAATACAAAAAATCAGGATAGAGCTTTTCGGAGACTCCAAAAGCCACGGGGGGCTGTTCAAGGAACTGATAGATGAAGTTGATAAACTTCTGTTCTCTTTAATTCATTCCTAAGTCCTAACATCTAAGTCCTAAACAAATACAAAGGACCAAAATTCAAAACAGTTTTGAACATTTGAGTTTAATTGTATTTTCCGGGTTCATAGGGATTCCAGAGATGGCATGAAACAAGCCTGCCTTTTGCTTCTTTCAGCTCGGGCGCTATCTTATCGCAAGGGTTGAATCTCTTCGGACATCTCGGATGAAACGGGCAGCCTGCAGGGATACGTATAGGGCTTGGGATTTCACCCGTATCTTTCGGTGAATCGGTGAATCGGTGAATCGCCTGAGGCGAAGGTGAATGGCTGATTTTCGGAGCGGAAGCAAGGAGCAGTTCCGTATATGGATGCAAAGGCTCTTTAAAAAGGTCTTCTGTTTTTGCATATTCAACTATTTTGCCGAGATACATTACACCTACGGTATCGCTGAAATAATTGACAATCTTAAGGTCATGGCTTATAAACAGAAAGGTTATCTTTGTCTCTTCCCTTAGTTTCTGGAGCAGGTTGAGTATCTGCGCCTGTATTGAAACATCAAGCGCTGAAAGCGGCTCATCTGCGACTATAAGTTTCGGATTCACTGCAAGCGCCCGTGCAATGCATATCCTCTGTCTCTGGCCGCCGCTGAACTCGTGAGGATAGCGGTTCATAATGTCTGTTCCGAGACCGACCTTCTTTATGAGTTCAGCGCTCGCATCTCTCAAGTCTTTCCTCTTAACAATGCTATGTATCTTCAGCGGCTCTGAAATAGTATCAAAAACAGTCCTCCTTGGATTAAGCGATGCAAAGGGGTCCTGAAATATTATCTGCACAGATTTTCTGAAGGCCTTCAATGAATCGCCTTTAAGTGTGAATATATCCCTGCCCTCAAAAAGAACTTCTCCTGCCGTAGGCTTCATAAGCCTCAGAATAAGGCGCGCAGCGGTTGATTTGCCGCAGCCGCTTTCTCCGACAAGCGCAAGGACCTTATCCTTCTCCATTGAAAAATCAATGCCGTCCACAGCCTTAAGCCACAGCGATTCGCTCCCGAGCCGCTCGGGACTCTTTTTCACAGGGAAATATTTTTTTAAGGCCCTTACGCTCAGTAGTTCCATATAATCTCTTCTGCTCTTATGCATCTTGCAAGATGCTCAGTTTCTTTTCCTGCTGATATTTGTCTGAGGCCGGGCTCTTTTTCTTTACATGCGGGAATAACAAACCTGCACCTGTCGGAGAACTTGCAGCCGTCCGGAAGCCTGTCAGGACGCGGAACAGTCCCGGGTATCGGATTAAGAGGCTTGCCTTTTTCCTTTGGCAGTGAATCAAGAAGCCCCATTGTATATGGATGTCTTGGATTACCAAACAACTCATTTACATCAGCGAGTTCCACAAGCCTTCCCGCATACATTATCGCAACCCTCCCGGCGTTCTCTGAGATAATGCCGAGGTCATGCGTTATCAGAAGCACAGACATCTTTCTTTCCTGCCGAAGCCCCTGAAGAAGTTCAAGTATCTGCGCCTGTATGGTCACATCAAGCGCTGTTGTGGGCTCGTCGGCTATGAGCAGAGCCGGATTGCAGGCTATTGCCATTGCTATCATCACCCTCTG
>MNVK01000112.1 GCA_001871685.1 Nitrospirae bacterium CG1_02_44_142 | reverse complement strand
TTATTGCCGGACACTTTATCGAGCAGGGTTTATCACTTCGACTGAGTTTGAGGAACGGCTATCTCACCTTGAGCGATTGCGGAATGGTGATTTGAAGCCGGAATTAACAGCGGCTAACAAATCGCCCAAGCGGGACACGGCTTTGCCACGCTGATTATTTTTTTATGATACAATTAAACATATGCAGTTCGAGTGTGACAGGGAAAAGGCAAAGAAAAATCTCAAAAAACATAAAGTGTCCTTTGATGAAGCCGTGACTGTATTTTATGATCCGTTATCAGCAACTTTTGATGACCCGGACCACTCGGATGAAGAGCAAAGGCTCGTCACCGTAGGATACTCCTCTCATAAGCGTCTGCTCTTGGTTGCGCATACGGAGAGAGGGAAAACAATTCGAATTATCAGCGCGCGTCTTGCAACCGCGCACGAAAGGAAACGACATGAAAGCTAAAGAAAAGAGAATCAGTGCTGAATTACGCCCCGAATACAATTTTGATTATTCAAAAGCTGTTCGCGGCAAGTATTACAGGCGAATTTTAGAGGAAGGCGCTAACGTCGTTATGCTTGAACCCGACGTAGCAAAGGCATTTGTTGATTCCTCCGCAGTAAATGATGCGTTAAGGTCATTACTTAATTTGACGAAAACGACACAGCGCCTGACAAAAAAAACCAGCGGACGCGGAATAGCCTCACTTTGATTTTCGACTCTGATAATACTCCCCGCCGCTGATTTAGGGTGTTAAACGCAACTCATCTTCCCCATACATATAGCCATACATTTATATTGCAATATCTACCATTGCTGTAGTATATTATCTCTATGGGTGAAGCCCGCTTTGAGTGGGACGAGGAGAAAGACAGGGACAATCAGGCAAAGCATGATGTCTCTTTTTCAATGGCTCAACGAGCTTTTCTTGACCCCCATCGTGTAATAGTTGAAGATATGAATCATAGCAGAGAAGAGGAGCGGTTTTACTGTATTGGTCGTGTTGGCAAGGGCGTAATGACTGTCAGGTTTACATACAGAGGCAATGTAATCCGCATATATGGCGCTGGATATTGGAGAAAAGGGAGGCAGATATATGAAAAGCAAGATAAAATATACTGATGAACCGATGGGCAAGCTGAGAGTTATTAAAGATTTTCTTCCCCCGCCGGATAAGCTGGTGATGAAGGAAGAAAATATTAAAGTAACTATTTCCTTGAAAAAATCGAGTATTGCTTTCTTTAAAAAAGAAGCGCAAAAACACCATACGTCGTACCAAAGAATGATCCGACGGCTTATAGACCTCTATACGTCACAGCATCAAAAGAGCTCGTGATATCCCGCGATTACGAATGACTAATATGAAAAAACCAAAGGCAATAGCTCTTTTTTCAGGCGGGCTTGACAGCACCCTTGCCATCATTACAATGCTCAGGCAGGGGATTGATGTCACTGCCATAACATTCCTTACGCATTTTGGCTGTGACATATCCGATAAATCCTCATGTTCAAAAGACCCATTCTCTGCCGCTGAGAAATTCGGTTTTACAGTAAAACTCTGCCATCTTGCAGATAAGTTTATTGAGATAGTTAAAAACCCCGCGCACGGCCACGGCAGGAACATGAACCCATGCATTGACTGCAGGATTCTGATGTTAAAGGAAGCCAAAGAATTAATGAATATGACCGGAGCTGATTTTATAATCACGGGAGAGGTTATCGGGCAAAGGCCCATGAGCCAGATGAGAAACACACTTGCTATGATTGACAAAAAAGCCGGCGTGTCAGGAATTGTCCTCAGGCCTTTGAGCGCAAAGCTGTTTGAACCTGCAATTTCAGAAATAAAGGGACTGGTTGACAGAGATAAGCTGCATGATTTTCACGGGCGTTCAAGGAAACCGCAGATGGCGCTGGCAAGAGAATTCGGACTTACAGACTACCCGATGCCTGCCGGCGGATGCCTGCTTACAGAGCCGAACTATTCTTTCAGGCTTAGAGAACTCTTGAATTATAACCCGAATCCCTCTTTGAAGGATTTGCATCTCTTAAGGACAGGAAGGCATTTCAGGGTTTCTCCGTCCTGCAAGATAATTGTCGGCAGGGATGAAAAAGACAATGATAAGATAGAATCTCTCTCAGGAGAAAAGGATTATATTTTAAGCGTTGAAAATTTCGGAAGCCCGGTAGCGCTTCTTACAGGCGATGGCGCTCAAGATTTCATTAGCCTTGCAGCATCTATATGTGCAAGATACTCTGACGCAAAACACCTTCCGTATGTTGAGGCGAGTGTATATTCCAATGGAGAAAGATTCGTTTTAAAAGTAAGTCCTGCGGCAGAAGAAGTGATAGAGAGATATATGATACAGATGCCTGAAAAGAAGAAAGCTGTGTTACCGGCTTAGAGCCTTACAACAACTCCCTTTTCTTTAAGATATTCCTTTGCCTCTTTGATTGTGTATTCCCTGTAATGGAATATTGACGCAGCCAAGACAGCATCAGCCTTGCCGAACACCAGCCCTTCATATAAATGCTCTAAATTTCCGGCGCCGCCTGAGGCGATAACAGGAATTGACACAGCCTCCGATATCGTTTTTGTAAGCTCAATGTCATATCCATCCTTTGTGCCGTCCCTGTCCATGCTTGTAAGAAGAATCTCACCTGCGCCTAATTCTTCCATCTTCTTAGCCCATTGCACGGCGTCAATTCTTTTCATCTTTCTTCCGCCGTGTGTAGATATTGCCCATAATCCCCCCTCGCCCCCCTTTAGCAAAGTGGGGATATTATTAAGTCCCCCTTTGGCAAAGGGGGATTGAGGGGGATTTTTCTTATCCAGTTCCAGCCGAACTTCTTTTAAAGACGGCTCATTAAACCATTTCTCCTCTTCCGTAAATGTCGTCTCTTTTGTAACACGCTTTGCATCAATTGCAACGACGATGCACTGGCTTCCGAATTTCTCTGCTGCGCGGCTCACAAAATAAGGGTCTCTTACAGCAGATGTATTTACAGAAACCTTATCGCAGCCTGATTTCAAAAGCTGCCTTATATCATTAAGAGCGCTGATTCCTCCGCCGACTGTAAGCGGCATGAAGACGTCATTTGCAGTCCTTTCAACAACGTCAAGGATAATATTTCTCTTCTCATGCGACGCCGTTATATCAAGGAATACGAGTTCATCAGCGCCCTGCTCATCATAAAATATTGCATTATCAACAGGGTCTCCGGCGTCTCTGAGATTGACAAAGCTCACACCCTTTACAACCCTTCCGTCCTTAACATCAAGGCACGGGATTATACGTTTTGCAAGCATTAATTCTTACTCCTTCCCAGATGCCCAAGTAATTCTTTCTCCATTGTCCGCATCTTCCTTTCAGCGTATTTGCTTCTTTCATGGTCATATCCGATGAGGTGAAGAACTCCATGAACAAGAAGCCATTGCAGTTCCCCGGTAAATGACAGCCCGTCTTCATGCGCCTGTCTTTTTGCCGCCTGAAGGTTTATAACAATGTCTCCGAGAACCACCCCCTCTTCCGTCCCCCCCTTACTAAGGGGGGGATAGGGGGGGGTGCGTAATGCTGACCGTTCATACTGCGGAAATGACAGCACATCCGTAGTCCTGTCAATGCCGCGGTATTTATGGTTCAACTCCTTCATTTGACGGTCATTTACAAAAAGGATGCTTAGTTCCGCATCCTTGAGTCTGAGGAGCCGGAGCAATGCGGCTGAATCACGTCTTATCTTTTGCCGCTTTATCTTTATCAAATTTTGACGGTTCTTTATTAAAACCTTCATTAATATGCCCTTGCGCTTCCTGTGATTTAGAATCTCCATCGTTGAAATTAAACCCCGGGTAGTCTATTCTCTTGTGCAGGATTCCCGTTAGTATGTATGAAAAGTGATTTTTTATCTCTGATATGTCTTTCAATGTAAGTTCGCATTCGTCAAGCTGTCCTTCAAGGAATACATGGTTTATTATCCTGTCAACAAGGGCGGCTACCCTTGCAGAAGTCGGGTCGTTTAAAACCTTTGACGCAGCCTCAACGGCGTCTGCCATCATAACGAGCGCAGCCACGCGTGTCTGAGGTTTGGGGCCTGGATATTTATATTCTTCCTCAAGGGGCTCGCTGTCATCTCTCTGCCCCTTTGCCTTCTGATAAAAAAAGGTCATCAGGCTTGTGCCGTGATGCTGCTCTATTATATCTATAATCTGACGCGGGAGCTTGTGCTGTTTTGCAAGCGCCACCCCTTCTTTTACATGCGCAGTTATTATCATACTGCTCATGTGGGGAGTCAGTTTCTCGTGTTTGCTCAGAGAATCGCTCTGATTTTCAATAAAATATTCAGGCATTTTAATCTTGCCTATGTCGTGGTAATATGAGCATACCCTTGCAAGCAGAGGGTTAACGCCTACCGCCTCTGCCGCAGATTCAACAAGACTGCCGACGACAACGCTGTGGTGATACGTCCCGGGAGCGGTTATCATGAGGTTTTTCATAAGGGGCTGCTCCATATCAAGGAGTTCAAGAAGACTTATGTCAGTTGTGACTTTAAACGCATATTCAAGAATAGGAAGCATTACTGACACAATGGCCGTGACGCTTATCCCTGAAGAGAGAGCAAACATTATTGACGGGAAGGCATTAACTGAGAAGAACTCTCCTGTCCAAAGCAGCAGGATGCTTGCAGTGACGCCGCATATCACGCCAACATAAAAACCGCCCACCAAGAGCGCTGACCGCCTTTTACATCTTATAACGCTGAATGCCGCAGTAAGGCTTCCTACAAATGCATATACCGGGAAGACTGCGCTGTTAAGCCACAGGCCGCTTAAGAGGCTGACCACAAAGGAAAATACTATTGCGGTATGGAAATCAAATAAAAGAGCAACGAGCATCGCGCCTGCCGGTATCGGTATGCCGAACCTTATTGTCTCCATTGGCGCCAGGCCGATTCCACGCGCCAGGTTTACCAGTATATACTCAAAAAATCTTCCGAGAAAAAGTGTGCTGACAATCATAACGCCGAGCAGGACGAGCATATTGTAGTTTTTGAGGTAAGCAGGTTTATACCGCAGCATGTCTCTGTATAGGATTGCTAAGAGGAGGCAGGCTGTAAGCAGCCCTCCTAAAAAATGTCCCACGCCGGCTCTTTCCTGCATTGCAGCAGCGGATAACAATCCAAACACAATCAGGAGCGAATATTTTTTAATGTCAATTTTCATTCTAATTTTCTGTGTGTTGTTTTTCATATCTTTCATACGCCTTTACTATTTCCTGAACGAGCTTGTGCCGAACGACGTCTTTCTCGGAAAAATATATAACCTTTATGCCTTCTATGCCGCTTAGTATTTTTTCAGCCTCTATAAGCCCGGACAGCTTTCCCGCCGGCAGGTCTATCTGTGTTATGTCTCCTGTGATTACGGTTTTTGAGTTAAACCCGAGCCTGGTAAGGTACATCTTCATCTGCTCCGATGTTGTGTTTTGCGCCTCGTCAAGAATTATAAAAGAATCATTCAAAGTCCTTCCTCTCATAAAGGCTAACGGCGCAATCTCTATGATGCCGCTCTCAATAAATTTACTTGCCTTTTCCGCCTCTATCATATCAAAAAGCGCGTCATAAAGGGGTCTCAGGTAAGGGTTAACCTTTTCGTACATATCGCCGGGCAGAAAGCCGAGTTTCTCTCCTGCTTCCACGGCAGGCCGCGCAAGAACTATCCTGCTCACCTGTTTTTTCAGAAGTGCGTTTATTGCCATTGCCATTGCAAGGTAGGTCTTGCCTGTTCCTGCAGGCCCTATGCCTATAACAATATCGTAATTACGCATAGCTTCAATATACTGCCTCTGTATCTCGGTTTTCGGTATGATAAATCTCTTTTTTGAGGACACAGGGATATTGTTCAGAAATAAGTCTTTGATGGATGTTTTATCCCCGGCTGCCGCTGATTTTATAGCGTAGCGGATGTCTTCAGGCTTAAGCAGATAACCATCCAAACTTATGGAGCGCAGCTCATTAATGAGTTTTTCCGCCCTTGCAGTTGATTCGGACTCTCCCTGCATAAATATTTTGTTCCCCCTGAAACTCGCTGTTATCCCGAAGGCGTCTTCTATAAGCTTGAGGTTTTTATCAAGCCCGCTGTAAAGAAAGGTTAATTCCTTTTCGCTGTCAAGTTCTATTTCTATCGTTATCGTATGCTCTCCTTTTTGACGCTGCGGGATGGATTTTTATTGCCGTTCGCCTCCTCCGCCTGAGGCGGATTAGGCGGATCATTTTTCAGGGTTACAAAAGCCTTCAGTCCCTCATTTTTCAGTTTGAGCGCAAGCGCTGCCGCTTCTTCCTTGACAGTAAATTCTCCTGTTCTTACCTTATACAGTTTCGGGTTTTTGGCTTTAGCATATTTTTTTATATATGCCTTATAACCTTTAGTTTCAAGTTTGCGTTTGAGCGTCTCTGCTTCCTTCAGGCTTTTGAATGCGCCGGCCTGGACCGTGTATTCTGTATCACTCTGATGAGCAACATCCTCTTTTATCTTCGGTGCGGCAGGCTCTTTTTTTGCGGCAGGCTTAACAGACAGAGGTTTTTCAGGAGGAGCCTTTTCCTCCTCTATTTGCGGTTGAGCTGCTCCGCCGGAGGAGGATGCAATCTGAGGCGCATTGTCAGGGGCGTCCACCAAAGACGGATGTTCCTGAACCTGAGGCGCGGTCTCAGCCTTTGGAGGAGGCGCCTGTATCTGATATTGAGGCTGGTTTACATTTTCTCCCGCCCCGCCTACAAAATAACCAAGACTAAAGCTCAGCGCAGAGGTGACTATAACAATCGCTATAATAAATTTCCTGCCCGGCAAGGTTATTTTCTGTTTTACTCTAAGGCTGCTGTGTCTCATTTTACAGGATAAGCATAGCATCACCGTAAGAAAAAAATCTATATTTATGGCTCACAGCAATGCGGTATGCCTCTCTCAGCTTTTCAGCGCTGCAGAAGGCGGAGGTCAGCATAAGCGGCGTGGAACGGGGAAGGTGAAAATTTGTGATAAGAGAGTCAACAACCCTGAACTCATAACCGGGATAGATGAAGATGTTTGTATAACCGGATATTAGCTGATAGGGTTCGAGGTTTCGAGGGCTCAGATTAGTGTCAGTGTCAGTTTTTAGCGTCAGTTTTTCACTGACACTGTCACTATTCACTGAAACTCCGACCCTTGGCCCCTTTTTGTTTGCTGGTTGCCATTTGCCGCTCATATATCCCTCAATCGCTCTTGTTGTTGTGGTCCCCACAGAGAAAACCCTTCTACCCGACGCTTTTGTTCTTTTTATCTCATCAACAAGCTCCTTCTCTATCTCAAAGTATTCTGCATCCATAGGATGTTCGTTTAAATTTTCCGCTGCTATAAGCTTAAATGTCCCGGGGCCTACATGAAGTGTGAGGTATCTGACCTGCGCCCCTTTATCTTTTATCCTGTCTATCAGTTCTTCTGTGAAGTGTAAGCCTGCGGTCGGAGCTGCGATGGAACCTTCCTTTTTTGAATATACCGTCTGATACCATTCTCTGTCTCCGGCTTCGGGCTTGCGCTTTATATACGGCGGCAGCGGCATCTCCCCGCATCTCCATACATTTTCCATGAAATCTCCGTGGTATGAAAAACTGGCGGCTCCGTCTTCTATCTCTGCTGAAAATCCTTCTGCTATTGACAATTTACCTCTATATTTTTTCCTGCAAAGTATTCCCCATTTGTCAACGCCAATTTCTCTTACAATGAGAAATTCAACCCTTCCTCCCGTTGGCTTTATCCCTGTAAGTCTTGCCGGGAATACTTTTGTGTTGTTCAGCAAAAGCAGGTCGCCTTCATTAAGATATTCGGGGAGGCTGTTGAAGATTCTGTGCTCTATTTCTCCCTTTCTGCTAAGGACAAGCAGCCTTGCGGAATCTCTTTTTTCAGCGGGTTTTTTTGCTATCAGCCCTTCCGGCAGGTGAAAATCAAAATCAGCGGCCTTCGTGATATTGATTTTATCTACGTCCTTCATATAACTGAATCTCTGTTCCGGGATAAAAGAAAGAAAGGATTTCTCTGTAATTTTTTCCTTTTTTTGCCATTTCAAGCGCGCTCCACTGGCAGAGGCCTACTCCATGACCGTAGCCTTTCCCCTCAAAGATTATGGAATCGTTAGCCTTTGTCATTGTGAAATTGGCGCTTGGCAGTCTTTGCCAGCCGAGCTGCTTCCTTAAGTCGTTGGATTTGATTGTGCGCTCTACCGATTTAGATGTTACAGTCACCTCTTTTACCCTGCCGGTTGATGTATAAGACCTGACAGCCATATCTTTGAAGCCGGTTATGTTTAATGCCTTTTCTATCTCCGAGAACAAAATTTTTCTTTCCCATATCCAGTACGGCGAGGCTTCACAGTTTGATTCCACGGATTTAATGTAAGGGTAGCTTTTGCCAAACACCTCTTCGGGAAGCTCTGTCTTTCCGCCGCATGTAGAGTGATAAAGCGCCTCTATTGGTTTGCCGTTGAAGGTGAGTATCTCGCCTGATGTTTTTTCTACGGCATTTGCTGTTCTGATATCAGAGGAATCTCCTTTATATACCTGATGAAGAACAGATGATGTAATATGGTAATGGAGGGTTCCGTTTGCATTTTTTTGATATACAGCATAGGTTCTGGAAATGACTGCCTGAGCTTTTAGCGCTTCCATTTCCCAGTTTGTCCCGACCTCAGCCATGACAACGCTCTTGACATATTCTTCAAAAGGGATTTCATTTACGACATAAAGCCCGCTTTTTCCTTTCCATACCTCAATCTCTCCTGTGTAATGAACTCCGCTCGCAAGGAAGTCGCCTTTTATCTTTTCACTGACTTTTTCCAGAGGCTCATTCTTTGCAGGGATACGCGGAGAATCTTCATCCAGGATAAGCACTCTTATTGTGTCGGCATAAGCATTAGGCGCCAGGTGCCAGGTGCCAGATGCCAGAATAAAGATAAGAATGAAAAATGAAAACCATCCTGCTCTAAAACCTAAGACCTGAAACCTGAAACCTGTCATCTCACTTCCTCCCGAACTCTTAACTCTTTTTCAGGTATCTCTCCATTTCGGAATAAATGCAGCCGCAGTATTTCTGTCTGTAAAAACCGAGTTCCCTTGAAAGTGCAACCCCCTGCTTCCAGCCGGGCCTGAAGTCTTCAAAATAAAATTGCACAGAGTGTTTTTTCTCCATTTCCCTGCCAACGTCTATTATAACGTCAAATTTTTGGTAGGGACTTACAAGGAGCGAGGTTGTAAAGCCGTCAGCTCCAAGCTCTCTGGCTTTTTGGGCTGTCTTATCAAGCCTCATCTCGTAGCATACACGACAGCGGTTCTCGCCGCCGTTGCCTGTTCTCTCTATGAATTCCCTGACGCCATAATAATCTATATACTCTATATTGAGTTTCCAGAGTTTTTGGAGTTGTTTCACTGCATCAAGGCGCAGGCTATATTCAGTATACGGATGGATATTGGGGTTAAACCACAGCCCGGTTATGGAAATGCCCTTTTCGGATAGTGTTTTTATGGGATAAAGACTGCAGTTTGCGCAGCAGATATGCATCAAAAGATTCATGGGATATTATAAATCATTTCAGGAGTTTTTCTACTGTCGGAAACAAGCCCATATCAGTATGCGGCAGAAAAAGCGCCGACATGTATTCGTCCATAAAATTCTTTGAAACCGAAAGTTCCATATATGTCATCTTCCGCGCAATTTCCTCCGCTTCTTTCCTGAGTTTTTCTGAGAGCAGGCACAAATACGCCCCGACTACTGATGTGTTGCCTAAAAACCTGAATTTTTCCTTTGGAATGTCAGGGAGCATTCCGATTATTACAGCCCTGTCAACATTCAGATAGTTGCCGAAACCGCCTGCGATATAGATGCGCTCTATATTGTCCAGCGTGAACCCAATCTCTTTTATAAGCGATGATATCCCTGCATAAATCGCTGCCTTGGCCCTCATGATATTCTCAATATCCACTTCTGTCAGAACAATATCTTTTGCGCCTTTATAGATGACAAATTCTGCGCCTTCGTCTCCTTCTCTTATGCGGCCTGTTTTTATTTCACGCACAAATTTCCCTTTCCGGTCTATGACGCCTGAAAGGAACAGCTCTGATATTGCGTCTATCATCCCTGAGCCGCATATTCCTATTGCCGCAGTATTGCCGATAACAGAGATGGAAGGTTCAAAGGTATCAGGCGCAATCTTTACAGCCTCTATTGCGCCTTCGGTGGCCCTCATTCCGTGTTTTATCCCGCTTCCTTCAAAGCAGGGGCCCGCAGAGCACGCCGCGGTCATAAGCCATTCATTGTTGCCTATGGCAATCTCTCCGTTTGTTCCGATGTCCATGAAAAGGGCTATCTCGGGATTCCTGTGCATCTTTGATGCAAGCGCTCCTGAGACAATGTCGCCTCCGACATAACTTGCAACACACGGCAGGGTATAAACAGGAGCTTGTTGGTTAATGTGAAGCCTTGCTGTCCCGGCCCTCCACAGAGGGAAGGAATTTACAGTAGGTATATACGGCTCTTCCCTGATATGTTCGGGAGCAAGCCCCCAGAAGATATGAGACATGGTTGTATTCCCTGAGATTACGGCGCATTCTATGTGTTCTTTATTTATGCCGTGTTTTTCAATAATAGTATCGGTGATGTTGTTTATATCTCCCGTAACAGTTTTCCTTAGCTCTTCAAGACCTCCGCCTTCTGCTGCATGTACTATCCTGGTGATAACATCATCTCCGTATCTTATCTGTGAATTATATGTTGAGCCCACATCAACGAGTTTTCCATCAGCAAGGTCAATGAGATATACGACAATCGTTGTTGTGCCGATGTCAACTGCAATGCCGTATCTTGCGGTTTGCTTATCGGATGTCACAAAGATTGCCTCCGGGCCGTCAACATAAGCAAGATGTATTTCCCAATTGTGCTTTCTCAGGTCCTCTGCCATTGATGATATGAATGTATGGGAGAATCTCATCCCTTTGACGCCCTTCATCTCAAGCCCCCTTTTCAGCCTCTCAAGGTCGCTTATGTGGTCTTCTATCGTAGGAGGAGGAAGTTTGATATTGAGCCTTTTTACTATTGGTGTTATCTCGCTGTCAAAGGACCTGAGAAGTTCCGGGAGGTCTTTTGATTTTGCAAGCGCAATCCTATCTCCGACAATAAGCCGAGCCTCTTCAAGCAGCTCTGCGGAGACGTCGCTTTCAGGGAATGTTTGGCAGGCCAGGACAATGCCTTTCTCTTTGTCCCGACCCGGTCGGGATGCGGATGTCCTGTATTTTCCGGAGCGAATCTTTATACGGCATTTTCCGCATGTGCCTTTACCGCCGCATGAGGAAACAAGATATATGCCTTTCTTTTTGAGCGCAGAGAGGATGTTTTCCCCATCTGCTGCGGGTATGCTTTCTCCTGTTGCAAGCTTTATGTTCATAGTAGTGTCAGTGTCAGTTTTTAGTGTCAGCTTTTTCTGTCACTGTCACTATTCACTGACACTTTTATTCCTCGATACCTTTCTTTATCCTGCCGTCTCAATCAGCTTTTCAGCAATCTGGACAGCATTCAGCGCAGCGCCCTTTCTGAGATTGTCAGCCACAATCCACATATTTATCCCGTTCTCTATTGACTCGTCCTCCCTTATCCTGCCGACATAGGTCTCGTCTTTGCCTGCAATGTAAACAGGCAGAGGATAGATGTTTTTCTCAGGCGCATCAAAGACAATAATGCCCGGAGCTTTTGAAAGCACAGCCCTTGCCTCATTCGGCGTAATCTTTTTCTCTGTCTCTATGTTCAGGCTCTCCGAGTGGCATCTGAAAACAGGGACGCGGACCGTTGTTGCAGTCAGCCTAATGGAATTGTCGCCCATTATCTTTCTTGTCTCATTCACCATCTTCATCTCTTCTTTCGTATATCCATTTTCAAGGAACTTGTCTATGTGAGGGAGCACGTTAAATGCTATCTGGTGAGGATAGACATTGCACTTTACCTCCTTAAAATTCAGTATGTCGGTTGTCTGCTGCAATAGTTCATCCATTGCCTTTTTGCCGGTGCCTGAGACAGCTTGAAATGTTGTTACAACTATCCTTTTTATCCTTACGGCGTCGTGTATCGGCTTCAGAACAACCACCATCTGTATTGTAGAGCAGTTCGGATTTGCGATAATCCCCTTATGCCATTTCAGGTCATGGCTGTTAACCTCGGGGACCACCAATGGCACTTCAGGGTCCATCCTCCACTGGCTTGAATTGTCAATCACAACACACCCTGATTTCGCAGCAATCGGAGCCCAGATTTTTGACCTTTCAGCGCCTGCGGAGAAAAGCGCGATGTCAATACCTTTAAATGAAGATTCGTTTAATAATGCCTTAACCTGAATCTCATTCCCCTGAAATTCAAGCCTAACTCCCTCTGAGCGCTCTGAGGCAAAGAGCCTGAGTTTTTCAACCGGAAAGCCCCTCTGCTCAAGGGTCGCAATCATTTCATTTCCGACTGCGCCTGTTGCGCCGACAACTGCGACAATGTATTTTGCCTTCTTCTTAACCATCTGTCCTATCCTTTCCATAAATAGTTGAGTTTTATTAATTTATCACAGAGGGACGGAAAAATACCATACTTGACAAACGGTTTATGCGGTTATACACTTAGACTAAATAGTAAAACTTTTTATTAGGAGGTTAAACATTATGGCAACTGTTAAAACTCTGTCCAAAGGGCAGATTGTTATACCGGCTGAGATGAGGAAAAAATATCACATAAAACCGGGCGTGAAAATCCAGATTATGGAATACGGAGGGATTATCTATCTCATCCCGCCTGTAGAAGACTCCGTAAAGGCAGCTTGCGGGATTTTGCCATCCAAACCTTCGCTGTCGGAGCGGCTTCTAAAAGAGCGTAAAGGCGAGTTCAGACAGTGAAGAAAACTGCTCATATATTTGATAGTTATGCGCTGCTTAAGCTCTTTCAGAAAGAAAGAGGCTATGAGAAGATAAGCCGTCTTCTTGAAGATATAAGGAAGGTAGGAAGCGTAAAATATATCAATGCAATCAATCTTGGAGAGATAATATATTCAACCAAAAGGGAGTTCGGCGACCAGAAAAAATTAGAAGCGCTTGCAAACATAGAAAGATTGAATTTTACGATTTTACCGGTTCCCAACAGCCTGATATTTCAGGCTGCCGAGTATAAGGGGCAATACAGCATCTCGTATGCCGATTGTTTTGTTCTTGCCTCTGCCGTAGAACTGGAGGCTGTGATAGTTACGGGAGACCCTGAATTCAAAAAGGTTGCGCATTTAGCGGATATATTTTGGGTATAGATATTCTTGATGAAAAAAATCTACACTCTTGGCACAGGCAGAAGAAGCGAGGAGGATTTCATAGAAATCCTTTTTGACTATGACGTCAAAACCCTTGTTGACGTCAGGAGCTTTCCAAAGAGCAAGATGCCGGTATTCACGGGAGAAAACCTTGAAAACCTTCTCAAAAAAGAAGGCGTAAACTATATCTTTCTCGGCAAAGAACTCGGCGGGTTCAGAAAAGGCGGATATGAGGCATATACAACTACCGAAGAGTTCAGGAAGGGAGTTGATGTGCTTGAAGATATTGCCTCAAAAGGCGCAAGCGTAATCGTTTGCGCAGAGAGATTCCCGTGGAAGTGCCACAGGAGATGGATTGCAAGGGAACTTCACAGACGGGGCTGGCAGGTGGAGCATATCATTGACAAGGGGAAGGTCTGGATTCCAAAGGCGTGAGAGAAGATTAATTTGACAAGGCCCTGCGGTTTTGCCGCAGGGCCTTGTCATTCTTTGCGCCTGCTAATTTATATCAGCCTTTTTCTCGTTGTGTTTTTTCTTGTAAATATTCTTGTTTGCCTTGCCCTCGCAATTGAGCCTTCCATGATTTTTTGAACTGATGCGGCAGGAGTTCTGAGATGAAAAATTTTTTTATGCCTGTGCCAGAGGCAAGATATATCTCAATGCCGGGCGCAAATTCGGCAAGCATCTGCCTGCAGGAGCCGCACGGAAAACAGTAATCTTTATCTCCTGATACAATTGCAAGCGCCTTAAATTTTTTTTCGCCTTCCACAAGGGCATTAATAAGCGCAGCCCTTTCAGCGCAAAAACTCAGCATCAATGAGGGGTTTTCTATGTTGCAGCCGTGATAGATTTTACCGCCGTTAGTTATCAGCGCGGCGCCAACGGTAAATTTGGAGTAGGGCGCGAAGGCCTTTTTTCTTGCTGCCTTTGCTTCGTTTAGTAATCTCTCAATGTCTGAAGTAAGCATTTGAGTTTATCTCTTCAGTAATTTTTTAACATTCTCGCTCATTTTTATTGGCGAGGTTGTCGTCTTCTGAAGAAATATA
Organism: Nitrospirae bacterium CG1_02_44_142; assembly: GCA_001871685.1. Taxonomy (GTDB): domain Bacteria; phylum Nitrospirota; class Thermodesulfovibrionia; order Thermodesulfovibrionales; family UBA1546; genus UBA1546. The sequence continues at coordinate 9,461 of MNVK01000112.1, read as the reverse complement.
GCGGCGCCGGCATTCTTTGCCTCTTCAAGCGCGGCAGAAGTGCTTTTTACGGCCCAGGCTATTATCGGAATATCCTTATACCGGGGCATCTGTCTAATGTGTGTTATTGCTTCAAAACCATTCATCGTCTCCGAACCAACGTCCAGGATAACCATGTCCATCTGTTCTTCTTCAAGCGTCATTTGCGCTTCTGCGGCATTCTTTGCTTCAAATACACTAAAGCCATCCAGAACAAGCCTGCTTTTAATCATCCTTTTTACCGCCTCATTAGCATCTACAATCAGAATTTTCTTTTTGCCCTCGCCGGATGTTGTTATCGCCAACTCTGATAAAGTATTTTTTAACTCTACTTGTTTGGATGGTTCAATATTTACAAATTCAAGCCCCATGCCAACTCCCTCTTCGCAGTGTTTCACCTCTGCCTTTAGACTGAGAGAGCGGCTTTTAACTGGAACGGATATGTCTATCAGGCTTCCGCTGTTAAACATCCTGCCCGTATGCACATACATGCCGCCCTCGCTTATATCCGTAGCGCTGCCCATTATTGAGTTATTTATTAGGATATGTTGGTTAAAGGGTATTCTTTTTTGTCTCCTCTGCTCAGACCTCGCTGCCATTTTTATCCCTCCTTCACATAGCGGGCTATCATATCGCCTGCCCCAGTGGTTGAGCAGCCCATCTTTCCTGCTGCCAGGCTTTTAAGGTTCTTTGCTGTGGCTCTCATTACTGCCTTCTCTATCGTCTTGCCTGCTTTTTCTTCTCCGAGATGCTCAAGCATCATGCCTGCCGCGCATATTGCAGCCAATGGATTGATAATATTTTTTCCTTTATATTTTGGCGCAGAGCCTCCAATCGGTTCAAACATTGAAACGCCCTTAGGATTTATGTTTCCGCCTGCGGCAATGCCCATTCCACCCTGTATCATGGCTCCGAGGTCAGTGATGATGTCTCCGAACATATTGTCAGTAACAATAACATCAAACTGCTCAGGGCTTTTAACGAACCACATGGTTATTGCATCAACATGCGCATAATTAACCTTTATATCAGGATATTCTTTTGCGACCTCATAAAAAGTCCTCTCCCATAGGTCAAATGCGAAGGTAAGCACATTTGTCTTTCCGCAGAGCGTAAGCTTTTTCATCTTGTTTCTTTTTTTGCAGTATTCAAACGCATATCTGATGCACCGCTCAATGCCTTTCCGGGTGTTTATGGACTCCTGCACAGCGACTTCATCCGCTGTGCCTTTTTTCAAAACGCCTCCTGCTCCTGTATATAACCCCTCCGTATTTTCCCTTACGACAACAAAATCTATGTCTTCGGGTTTTTTATTCTTTAACGGGCAATCCACGCCGGGATAAAGCTTCACAGGCCTTAAATTAATATACTGGTCAAGTTCAAACCTCAGCTTTAAAAGTATGCCTTTTTCAAGAATCCCCGGCTTTACATCAGGATGCCCTATTGCGCCGAGATATATTGCATTATGCTTTTTGAGTTCGGACACTGCGTTCTCAGGCAAAACCTCTCCTGTCTTTAGATACCTGTCTCCACCGAAATCATAATATGTAAGATTAAGTTTGAATCCGAATTTTTCTTCTGCCGCGTTAAGGACTTTAATCCCTTCGGCAATAACCTCCGGCCCTGTCCCGTCACCGGGGATGACTGCTATGTTGTATGATTTCATGTTTTACCGTCCTCCTTAGCTAAGCTGTTTCTTACACGCTGTTCAGCAGATGGCCTAATTTCTTCTTCTTCGTCTTTAGATAAAGGATATTTTTCTCATTCGGCCTTGTCTCTACAGGAACCCTCTCCACCACCTTTAGCCCGTAGCCCTCAAGCCCGACAATCTTTTTCGGGTTGTTTGTCATCAGCCGCATCTTTCTTACTCCGAGGTCAACAAGTATCTGAGCGCCTATGCCGTAGTCCCTGAGGTCTGGTTTAAATCCGAGTTTTATGTTTGCTTCAACCGTGTCAAAGCCTTTGTCCTGAAGTTCATAAGACCTTAATTTATTAACAAGCCCGATACCCCTTCCTTCCTGTCTCATATATAAGACAACTCCTTTCCCTTCTTTTCTTATCAATTCCATAGCCTTGTGAAGCTGTTCACCGCAGTCACACCTTTTTGAACCGAATACATCGCCTGTCAGACATTCTGAATGCACCCTCACAAGCACCGCATCTTCGCGCTTTATTTCGCCTTTGACAAGGGCAATATGAATATTGCTGTCCACATCATTAGCATATGCAATAGCCGTAAAATCTCCGCCGAATTCAGTCGGCAGTTTTGTCGCTGCTATGCGCCTCACAAAAAGCTCGGCACGCATCCTGTATTTAATGAGGTCTTTTACTGTCACTATCTTCATGCTGTGTTTCTTTGCAAATTCCGTAAGCTGGGGCACCCTTGCCATTGTGCCGTCATCATTCATAATCTCACATATAACGCCTGCGGGGTAAAGTCCGGCAAGTCTTGCCAGGTCAACAGAGCCCTCTGTCTGCCCTGCTCTCTGGAGGACTCCTCCGCGCTTTGCCCGCAAGGGGAATACATGCCCCGGCTTTGAGATGTCTTCAGGTTTTGTGTTTGGATTTATTGCCGTCAGTATTGTAGTGGACCTGTCAGAAGCAGAGATGCCTGTTGTAACCCCTTTTTTAGCCTCTATTGAGACTGTGAATGCAGTGCCGAACGGCGAGGTGTTGTCATCTGTCATCATCTCAAGTTTCAGTTCTTCCACGCGTTCAGGCAGAAGTGAAAGACATATAAGCCCTCTGCCGTATTTCGCCATGAAATTAACTGCCTCCGGCGTTACTTTTTCAGCTGCGATACAAAGGTCCCCTTCATTTTCACGGTCTTCATCATCTACAAGGATTATCATCTTGCCTTTTGTTATGTCATCTATTGCTTCGTCTATTGTATTGAATTTATATTTTTCCATTTTTTAGCTCCCAGCCTTCAGCTTTCAGCTATCAGCCCTGATTTTCGCTGACAGCTAATAGCTTGCAGTTATTTTATATATCCCTCATTCATCAATGTATTCATAAGCCCAGAATCCCTTCTCTCAGCCTTATTTAAAAACTTCACCACATATTTCCCCAATATGTCAGCCTCAATATTTACAGTGTCGCCGACTCCCTTAAATCCAAGCGTAGTGAACTTTGCCGTATGAGGAATGATGACAACCGTAAAACCTCCGCTCAACACATCAACAACTGTGAGACTTATCCCGTCAACGGCAACCGAGCCTTTCCCTACAAGAAAATTCATTGCCTTTTGCGGAGCGCTGATTTCAATCTTAAGCATATCTCCGCTGTTCACCTTTGACCGTATAGTCCCGATTGCATCAACATGCCCGGTCACAAAATGGCCTCCAATCTTTGAGTCAGGGCGCAATGGCATTTCAAGGTTAACCCTGTCTCCTTTTTTAAGGCTGCCGAGATTTGTACTGCGCAGGGTTTCCTCAGAGAGGTCAAAAGAGAGTTCGGAGTTTGGAGTCCGGAGTTTGGTGACAGTAAGGCACACGCCGTTCACGGAAATGCTGTCTCCAAGTTTTGAGGAGGAGGCCGACTCCAGGGCATTGAGTGAAAGGACTGCCGAGCTGCCCGTCGTATTAACAGATGTTATCTCACCCATTTCAGTTATAAGCCCTGTAAACAAATCATTCCTCTACATCAATTTTAAAGTCAAAGGTTTTCTGATAAATTCCTAATATATCCACTGTTTCCGACCAGGCTGTTTTCACCCTCATGCCCCTGGTTGTCTTTATAACTTCTATATCCTGCTCTTTTATCGGGATATTTACTTCCTGCGCCCTCTCAAAAACCTGCGCCCTCGTTTTATCAATATCGCCGGCAACGCTGACCCTTGCAATCTCCTCCACATCTGTTCTAAACGATGTATATCTGTAATAAGGCATTCCGAGCTGGAAACCTGCATACATAAGAAAGGCAATAATCAGCAGGACAAAGACAAACTTGAAAAATCCTTTCTCGTTATTTATTATTTGTGCTCTCCTCAATGTATCAAACTCCCAATCCTTCCGAATCTCACCCAGCTTTTTTCGGCGTCCCATGACCAGTAAAGAATAAGCGCCTTCCCTCTTATGTCCTTGCTGTCCACATATCCCCAGTAGCGGCTGTCATAGCTCTGGTCGCGGTTGTCGCCCATTACAAAATACTTATTCTTGGGCACTATAACAGGCCCAAAATTATCCCTCGGCTCAATCCCCATCGGCCGCATAGAACTGTCTGTATGTTGTGTATAAGGCTCTTTTACCCTGCTGCCGTTAACATATATTTCCTTATTTTTTGATTCTATTACATCGCCTTCTACCGCCACGACCCTTTTTATGAAATCCTTTGATGGATTTTCAGGGTATTTGAAGACCATTATATCCCCTCTTTCAGGTTTCTTGAATATAAGAACCTTCTTGTCCGAGAAAGGGATTTTTGTCCCGTAAAGGAATTTGTTTACGAGAATATGGTCTCCAACAAGAAGTGTGGGAATCATTGAGCCAGACGGAATCTTAAATGCCTGTATAATGAACGTCCTTATCAGCATGGCCAGCACAAGCGCGGTAATTATCGCCTTTGCATACTCCCATATTATTTTCTTTCTGTTTGTCATCTAACAGTCTCCTTAATTATAACTATATTCAAACAAAAGCAGTCCCATATGCTCTGGCTTCACTCATTATTCCCTCCTCGCCTCCGCGAGTCTGCCTGCGCAGAAAATACAAGCCCGGCCGCCCCTATCATCCCCGCATCGTCTCCCAACAAAGATGGCATGATTTTGACTTTATCAAAAAGAGCCTTAAATGCCCTTTTTGACGCCTCTTTAACAGCCTCCTGCACATATATATTCCAGGCGCCGATAAGCCCTCCTGTGAGGATTATAGCATCAGGGCTTATTATATTTATTATATTCGCAAACCCAATGCCGAGATACCTTCCTGCCTCCTTAAGAGCCTCTCTTGCAAGATTGTCGCCTTCAATAGCATACTTATAAATATCCTCTGCAGTAATCTTATAAACATTGCCGTTGCAGCATCCCCTCAAAAGGCTCTCGCTGCCTTTTTCAAGCGCAGAGACAACCTTTGAATGGATTGCATTTGCCGCCGCATACAATTCAAGACAGCCGTAATTCCCGCAGGGGCACTTCTCCCCGTCTGCATTAATGCTCATGTGTCCTATCTCAGCGGCGCAGTTAGCGAGCGTCCCTTTATAAATTATACCGCTCCCAATGCCTGTGCCGAGCGTAAGAAGAACAAAAGAATCAAACTCTTTGCCTGCTCCTATCCATTTTTCTCCGAAGGCTGCGGCATTGGCGTCATTTTCAACCAGCACCGGAACCGGGAATTGTTTGCCCAGAGACTCCTTAAACTTAAATCCTTCAATACCGCGAAGATTGGGTGAGCACAGGACCAGCCCTTCCTTTCTGTCCACAAGTCCCGCCACTCCAATGCCTATTCCCTTGACCTCATCTGAAAACAGGCTTTCAACAGCCTTTTGCAGAGACTCCGGTACATCAACCTTTGAGGGCTCTTTTATCTTTCTAATTACCTCTCCTCTGCCTGATATTAAAGCAGCCCTTAGATTGGTCCCGCCGATATCTATCCCTATGACATATTTTTCTGGCATACAATTTGAGGTTTTAAAATGAAGATTCTGAAGTTTACCACAAAAATATTTGCAGTGTAAAGGCAGGCAAGAAAATGTATTGAACAAGCGCAAACCTTTGACAAAACCGCGGCAGCCCATTTATAATTGTAACTGAGAATCAATCTCAATTAAAAACCAGAGGGATTATGCGCGCAGACGATAAGATTATTCTTGTAGGCAACCCGAATGTCGGCAAGAGCGTGATATTCGGACTCCTGACAAATAAATACGCAGCCGTATCAAACTACCCGGGCACAACAGTTGAGGTTTCCTACGGAGACATGACAGTTGACAATAAAAGGTATCTTATTGTTGATACCCCCGGAGTCAACAGTCTGGTTCCGATGAGCGAGGATGAAAAAGTTACGCGGGATATTTTTTTGCAGGAGGCGCCTTTTGCTGTAGTGCAGGTTGCCGACACAAAAAATTTAAAACGGTCTCTGCTCATAACCCTGCAGATAGCGGAGATGGAACTGCCGACGATTCTCGTACTTAATATGGAGGATGAGGCAAGAGACCGGGGAATAATTGTAGATATTAATCATCTTAAAACGCTGCTCGGAGCTGAGGTAATAAGCGCCATAGCTCCGCAGAGAAAAGGCTTGAAGGAGATTAAATCCGCTATCCCGCACGCCGTAAAACCTTGCATTAAGGTCAGATACGAAGATGTGATAGAAGAATATATTGAAAAGATATCGCTGCTCCTGTCTCAGGTCAGCATCTCAAAAAGAGCGCTGTCCATAATGATACTTTCAGGAGACGAAAGCCTTAAAAAATGGCTGCTCATAAATCTTAAAGCAGAAGTTATAAAAGAGATGGAAGCGCTTAGAGATGAATGCCAGTCAAAGGTGAAAGAGCCGTTGAGTCTTTTGATAAACAAGCAGCGCCTTGATGCGGCAGGGGATATAGCGGACAAAGTCCTCAAAAAAATCCCGGCAGAAGGCGGGAAGCTGCTGCCATTTATCGGCAGAATAAGTATGCATCCCTTATGGGGTATTCCTCTCTTGCTGCTTGTGCTTTACGGACTATATCAGTTTGTAGGTGTTTTGGGCGCAGGGACTTTGGTGAATTTTTTTGAAAAGATAATCTTCGGCAGATATATAAATCCCATGGCCGTAAAGGTTGTTGAGTTGATGATACCCCTTGATATTATAAAGGAGATGTTAGCGGGCGAATATGGGCTGATTACTGTTGCCCTAACCTATGCCATAGCCATAATCCTGCCTATTACGGCAACTTTTTTTATTGCCTTTGCAATCCTTGAAGACAGCGGTTATCTGCCGAGGCTTGCAATAATGAGCAACAGGATATTCAATCTGATGGGACTTAATGGAAAGGCTGTGCTGCCGATGGTTTTAGGGCTTGGCTGCGGCACTATGGCAGTTATGACGTCCAGAATACTTGAGACAAAAAAAGAGCGGCTGATAATAACATTTCTCCTGGCGCTTGCCGTGCCCTGCTCTGCGCAGCTTGGAGTGATACTTGGAATGCTCGGGGCCTTATCTCTTAAGGCAGCGCTTGTCTGGGCAGGGACTATCTTGGTGACTCTTCTTTTTTCCGGATACCTTGCATCAAAGGTTATAAAGGGTGAAAAGACAGAATTCTTCCTTGAAATACCTCCGATAAGAATGCCCAATATTACAAATATCATGGTAAAGACACTGGGAAGAATTGAGTGGTATCTGAAGGAAGCGGTTCCGCTTTTTATACTCGGGACGTTCATACTTTTTGTTCTTCACAAGCTCAATCTCCTGCGTGTGCTTGAGACAATAGCTTCTCCTATAGTTGTAAATCTTTTGGGGCTGCCTGAAAAGACAACAGAATCTTTTATCCTTGGTTTTCTTAGAAGGGATTATGGCGCTGCGGGCCTGTTTGCAATGGCGGAAAAGGGGCTGCTGACGCCTGTTCAGTCTGTTGTAAGCCTTGTTACCATCACGCTCTTTATCCCATGCCTGGCCAATTTCTTTATGATTGTTAAGGAACGCGGGATGAAGACTGCGCTTGGGATTGTTGCAGTTGTCTTCCCTTTTGCATTTCTTGGCGGGGGCCTGCTTAACTGGATATTAAGAGCATTTAACGTAACGTTCTAAGCAATGAAACAGATGGAAGAGAAGATTTTCAGAGAATTTCTTGAGAAAAAAGGGTGTAAGCTTACAAAAGAGCGCGCAGCTATTCTAAGCGAGGTATTTTCTAATCACGGCCATTTTGACCCCGAAGACCTTTTTCTTAAAATCCGTAAAAAAGAAAGGAAGGCGTCAAGGGCTTCCATTTACAGAACGCTTCAACTGCTCCTGGAATGCGGGCTTGTAGAACAGGTGGAACGGGTTGATAAACATGCTCATTACGAGCATACCTTTGGCCACAAACATCATGACCATCTTATCTGCCTTAGATGCGGAAAGGTAATGCAGCTTTTTTCAGAGAAGCTTGAGAAGCTGCAGAAGCAGCTCTGCAAAAAAGAAAATTTCCGATGTGTCAGTCATACTCTTGAGATGAGGGGGTATTGCGAGAAGTGCGGCTCTAAGGTCAGAAAATAAAAAAGCCCCGATGTTATTCGGGGCTTTTCTTTTAATCTGGCAGCAACCTACTTTCCCATGACCTCGCGGTCAAAGTATCATCGGCCCTGGAGGACTTAACTTCCGTGTTCGAGATGGGAACGGGTGTGGCCCCTCCGGTAACGCTACCAGAAAGTTTATTTCTGAGAAACGATAGTACTCTAACACTTTAAAATAGAAAAAATCAAGTGGAGGTGAACGGGATCGAACCGATGACCTCCTGGTTGCAAACCAGGCGCTCTCCCAGCTGAGCTACACCCCCATGGTGGGCCTAGGTGGAATCGAACCATCGACCTCGCGCTTATCAGGCGCGCGCTCTAACCATCTGAGCTATAGGCCCAAACAAAACCACCTTATCGGCCGGAAATAATTTAAAAAGAGCAAAACCAGAGTGATTAAAATAACCTAAATTGTTAGTTAGTGTCAAGTTTCCCGCTTTTGGCAATATTGATGTTTTCAGCAGCAACGGGTAAACTTAATCTCCATGAAAAAGAAACTGTATGACATTATAGAGAACGCAGTTAAACACCTTGGCATTTCCATTCCTGAGATAGTTATAGAATTGCCGAAGGAAGAGTCGTTCGGCGACCTTGCGACTCCTGCCGCAATGTCTTTGGCAAAAATCCTCAAAAAACCGCCGAGAAAAGTAGCGGAAGATATTGTAAATGAAATCAAAAAAATCCCCCCTACCCCCCCCTTGCTAAAGGGGGGAGAGGGGGGATTAGATATTTTTGAGAAAATAGAAATTGCAGGGCCCGGGTTCATCAATTTTACCTTCTCAAAGCCATATATTTACTCAGAGTTAAAAAGCCTGATAAAAGACGGCTCCGGATTCCTGAGAGCTGATATTGGAAAAGGCAGGAGAATTCAGATTGAATTCGTCAGCGCAAATCCCACAGGTCCCCTGCACCTCGGGCACGGCAGGGGCGCGGCTGTCGGCTCTGCATTGTCTAATCTGCTGAGCGCCGCCGGCTATAAAGTGGAAAAGGAATTCTATGTAAATGATGCGGGGAGGCAGGTGAAACTGCTCGGGCTTTCAGTGTTTGCGCGATATAACCAACTGCTCGGCATAGATTATCCATCTCCCGAAGACGGCTATAAGGGTTTTTACATTGAAGACATTGCAAACAAAGTGATAAAGAATTACGGCAATAAATATGCAGAGGCGTCCATTGAAGAGGCCGGAGAATTTTTTACGGATTTTTCTTACAGGCTGATGCTTGAGGGCATAAAGCAGGACTTAAAGGAATTCGG
>MNVK01000036.1 GCA_001871685.1 Nitrospirae bacterium CG1_02_44_142 | reverse complement strand
CATAAACTTTATGTCATCCACCGCAAATATATTTGAAGGGTCTGCCATTGCTACCGTCAATGTTGCGCCTATCCTTGTAAGAGGCATTATCATATATTTTTTCGCCATGTCCGCCGGTATCAGCTTTAGGACAGCAGCATCTATCTTGTATTCAGACAGGTTTATCGCTGACATGCCGTACTGCTTGCTCAGAAATGTTACCAGCTTGTCCTCGGTTATATGGCCGAGTTTCACGAGATTAGCCCCGAGCCTGCCGCCGCTTTTTTTTTGCAGTTTTAAGGCCTCATTCAACTGCTCTTCGGTGATTACACCCGAGGCTATGAGGATTTGTCCTAATTTAGCTGCCATGTTTTAATTTTACACCATTCAGAAACCATTATGGAAGTATAGAGTGAGAGGGGCAGAATCCGCTGTCTTCCTTCTTGACTAAACACTCTCTATGCATTAGTCTAATTTAACAAATCCTGTGGATACAAGATGCAGGATGCAAGATGCAACCCCCCTCTATCCCCCCTTAGCAAGGGGGGAATTAAAGGGGGTATCGTGAATCATGTATCATGTATCGTAATGAGGAGGAATAAATGCGTTTTTCAAAAATGTTCATACCGACACTGAGAGAGGTTCCGGCAGATGCGGATGCAGTCAGCCACAGGCTGATGCTCAGGGCCGGCTATGTGAGGCAGCTTGCTTCCGGCTTGTATATATTTCTTCCATTGGGCTGGAGGGCGCTTAACAGGATAAATGCAATTCTAAAAAAAGAAATGGAATCAATAGGCGCACAGGAGATTTCAATGCCAATTTTGCATCCGGCTGAAATATGGCAGCAGACAGGAAGATGGGATTCCATAGGCGATGAGATGTTCAGGCTTAAAGACAGGACAGGCAGAGCTATGTGTCTTGGCATGACACATGAGGAGACCATGACCTGGCTTGCATCCAGAGAGATTCGCTCATACCGGGATTTGCCGCAGATATGGTATCAGATTCAGACAAAACTCAGGGATGAGGCCAGGCCCAAGAGCGGTGTTTTAAGAACCAGGGAATTCCTAATGAAAGACAGCTACAGCTTTGACGCTGACGAGGAGTCCCTTGAAAAAAGCTATCAACTCCATGCAAAAGCATATCATAAGATATTCCAAAGGTGCGGCTTGAAATTCTATCAGGTTGAGTCGGACCCGGGGATGATGGGAGGAGTGGTTGCGCATGAATTTATGGCTCCAAGCCCTGCCGGAGAGGATGAGGTCGCCTTATGCGATAAGTGCGGATATGCCGCAAATGTTGAGCTTGCAAAATCAGTCCCCTCAAAAATCAAGAGTGAAGACCGGGGATTTGAAGAGGTTCATACGCCTGATAAAAGGACTGCTCAGGAAGGAGACACATGCCATAAATGCGGGGCGAAACTAAGAATAGAAAAATGTATTGAGATAGGGAACATCTTCAAGTTGGGGACCAAATACTCTGTGCCTTTGAAGGCATTTTTTCTTGACGAAAACGGCAGTGAAAAGCCTATTATCATGGGAAGCTATGGCATCGGCCCCGCGCGAATCGCAGCAGCGGCAATAGAGCAGAACAATGACAAGGACGGCATTATCTGGCCCAAGAGCCTTGCGCCATTTGACGTAGAGATTCTGCCTTTAAACATGAACGACGCTAAGACAGTAGAGACCGCTGAAAAGCTCTATAAGGGATTGAAAGAAAAAGGCATAGAGGTTTTGATGGATGACCGTAATGAAAGGGCAGGCATTAAATTCAAAGACGCTGATTTAATCGGCATCCCGGCCCACATCATCCTCGGAGAGAAAAACCTTAAAGAAGGGCTTGTTGAGATTAAAGACAGAAGGACTAAAGAGGCGGTTAAGGTGAAAATGGAAGAAGTAGTGGAGAGGGTATCGGTCACAGCGCCCCTTTCCTCATAGCGCTCAGAAACACCTCTGGACGCAAAACTCTTATCCCTTTAAATTCTTTAATCTTCAAAAGGTGCATGTCACGGCTGACTATGTAAGAGGCATTAGTTTTTATGGCAAGATGGAAGAACTTGTCATCGTCAGGGTCTTCCGGAACAATTCTCTCTTTGCTTCTGCTCTCATCGCTGCGGGCAATCTCTTTTAATAGAGTAATAAATATCTCTATTCTTTCTTCGGCCCACTGATGGAGTTTCTGTATCCTCGGATATGACAGCACCCTTCGGAATTCGGCAAGAACATCCTCTGACAGAACAAGCTCATATTTCTGCTCGCCTTTAAGGCCCGACGCCTTTAATATTTCAAATGCAATGCCTTCAGGATTCAGCAGCGCGGATACAAGCTGGTTTGTATCAAGGACAACCCGAATCATCAGGCCTTTGCCCTACGCCTCGCCCATCTCACAGCTTCGTCTATAAGATTTTCTATCTCTTCAGATTTTCCCGCTTTGTTCTTTTCATGAACCTCTTCTATAAGCATCAAAAGCGCTTTTTTAGCCTCTTTATGTTTCTTGACAATTTCCAGCGGCACAATCGCAGCTGCGGGTTTCCCCTTTTTACTTATGATGTACTGATCGCCTCTGAGCCGTGCGCCTTCAACAAGGTCACCGAGTTTTTTCCTTGCATCCTCAATTGTGACTGTTCTTTCCATACAACCTCCAGTTACTTAAGGAACTTAAGTTAAGCATATCTTAACGGGAATTAAAAGTAAAGACATAAAAACTTTTGCTCATTTCTGCCCCTTTCTTCTTGCAGTAATGATGAAAATAATAAAGATAAATGCGGAAAGGAATGCCGTGATAGAGCCGTAATAAAAAGTTGCCTGTGAGCCGTGTTTATCCCAGAGCCATCCTCCGATGAGGCTTGCGGGAAGTATGGCGAGGCCTGTGAAGGTATTGAATATTCCGTAGCCTGTAGCCCTGGATTTATCCGGGATTATACTTCCGAGATACGCCTTCTGGATTCCTTCTGTAAGTCCCATGAAAACTCCGTAAAGAAGAAAAAGTCCCCAGATATGTTTTTGTTCTGAGGCAAAAGCAAAGCCCCAATAGATAAACCCGAAAAGAATAAAGCCTGCAAGTATTATCCTTTTTCTTCCAATCCTGTCTGACAAGATTCCCGCAGGAATTGCGGTAAGGGCATAAACAAGGTTGAAGCAGAGATAGATTATCGGTATCTGCGTTTCTTTAACGCCCGTATCTGTCGCCTTGAGAATAAGAAACACATCGCTTGAGTTCCCTATTGCAAAGATGGTTGCGATAGCAACAAATGCCTTGAAACGCCAGTCAAAATTTTTGTTGTCGGGGTTCTGGGTTCCTGGGTTCAAGGGTTTTTTAAAAGCCTCTTCCTGAGACCTGATACCTAATACCTGACCCCTGTCTTTAATAAAAAACACAATTATCAAAACCGCAACCATTCCCGGAATCATAGAAAGCCAGAAGACAAGGCGGTAATTGCCTGTGAAAAGCGAAAGCAGGATGAATGCGACAGCAGGGCCAATAACTGCCCCAAGCGTATCCATCCCCCTATGAAATCCAAAAGAGCGTCCGAGGTCTTTATGCTGAGTTGATTCTGCGATTAGCGCATCCCTTGGAGCGCCCCTTATGCCTTTCCCAAATCTGTCAGTAAAACGAAATGCAAGGACGTGTCCCCATAGTGTTGAAAGCGCTATTATCGGCCTGCTCAATGTTGAGACGCCATAACCAACAATAAGGAGGATTTTTCTCTTGCCGATTCTGTCAGAAAGCCATCCTGAAAAGACTTTCAGAAGACTTGCGGTGCTTTCTGCAATTCCTTCTATCAGGCCTATTATGGATTTATTGACGCCAAGGACAGAACTCAAAAAGATAGGGACAAGGGGATATATCATCTCAGAGCTGAAGTCCATGAAAAAACTCACCAGCCCTGTGAAAAAGACGTTTCGCTGAAGACCGATGATTTTTTTATCCGGCATTTAACAGAACCTCAATGTTGCCTTTAATCTTTTTGGGTTGAGTTTTCCATCAACAGAGAGCGTCCCTGTAAAGTCTGAGACGAGATGTTCAAGTCTCACAAAACCAAAACCGGGGATATTAATCTCAAACATGACAACCTCCTCGGTTTCCTACCAATTCAAATCTCCTCTGTAAAATGCCCTTCTCCCTTGCTGTTATTTTGATAATTAGGGTGTAATAACATTATGCCGCTCATTTTGAAAGCATCATGCAGATATAGCCCATCAAATCTTTTCCTTAATGCTCATCAGCGCATTTTTCATGCTATCAAGTTTCTGTGCAATCTCAAGCAGCGCCATTTTCCTCTCCTCAACCTTCTTTTCTCCCTCACTCCTCTGATTCATACCCTTTTCTATTGCTGTGGATATGCCTTCAATAGTCGCCTCAATTCTCTGGAGCATTTCCCATCTGAAATCCAGCTTGCTCTTGTCAAGCCTTTTCTCAAAATCGTATCCGACACTGGCGGTTTGCGTATCAATAACCCGATGGAGATATTCCTTCATCTTCTTAATAATTATCTTTTCACCTATGAACTTCGGCAGCAACAAAGTCAGCGACGACGCCACTATCTCAATGCCCACGGGCTGGTCTTTGAATTTGTAGTAGAACCCTGATTTCACAGTCCAGAGCGCCTCGGTTTTGATCGCCTCAAAGGGGATTTCAAAAAGATCGGACGAGAATTTCATGAGCGCATCAACGGCGTCATTGATTTTTACCACGAATCTCTTGCAGATTGTTTCAAATGCCTTCGCGAGCCTGTCGTCTTCTATCGCACGCCATGTAGTGAACGCCTGCTTTACATGGTCTATGACTGTCTGTTCAAGTGCGTCCCTGAGAGCCCTTGAAGGAAGTGTTTTCAATTGGGCGAATTGCTCTTCAAGATGGACTTGTTCCTGGGCGAGCAGTTCCTTCCTGAATGTGAACGAGTCCTCATCAAGGATGTTCTTGATAATCCTCTTCGTCTCGCCGTCCAAAAGCAAAACGAAGTCGTCCTTTTCGGACAGAACCTCCGTCTTCTTCTCCTCAAATTTTTTTATCTTCTCCTTCAGTTCCTCAAGGGGCGTGGCAAGGGATTTCATCTCAAGCCCGAGTTCAAAGCTTGACTGAGAGATGATTCTCAGGAGATTATTTGAATACTTTTTAATGGAGGCGTCACGCATTATTTATCTTCCTGTCTGCACAATAAAAAACTCCTACTACCCCCACCTCGCCTCCCCCTTAGCAAGGGGGAGATTAGAGGGGGTGGCAGGAGTTATCGGCCCCGATATTATCGGAGCGGTTAGCGGCGAACTCCATCGCCTTTTAAATTATTTTACGACAACAACTGTGCAGGGCGCAAGCTTTGTTATGTTCTGCGAGGTTGAACCCCACACCCTTCCGAATATCTTTGAGTGTCCCATAAAGCCTATAACCAGAAGGTCAAATTCGCCTTCTTTCGCATAATTCACTATTGTCTCCACTTCATGACCTGCTATAACTTTTGTTTTAAGCTCTAC
>MNVK01000020.1 GCA_001871685.1 Nitrospirae bacterium CG1_02_44_142 | reverse complement strand
TGCTTTTCCCCTAACGACTCAAGCAGTGCGAGCTTTTCGCTGTCTACACAGTCGGGCCTTGTGCCTATGGCAAGACCGATTACTGACGGCTCCTGCAATGCCTCTTTATAAAGCGATTCCAGTTCCTCAACAGGCGCGTATGTGTTTGAATAGGGCTGAAAATATGCAAGGAACTTGCTGACTCCGTATCTCCTGCTGAGATATGCAATGCCGTTTTTTATCTGCTCCTTCACCGACATTGTGGGCTTGCATGAGCCAGGCCTGAAACTGTTATTGTTGCAGTAGATGCAGCCTCCGAAACCGAGACTGCCGTCCCTGTTCGGGCATGTGAAGCCTGCGTCCACATTTACCTTGTAGATTGTTGTGCCGAAGCGCTTTTTCATATATGCGCCGAATGAATTATATCTAAGCTCCATATTATTCCTTAATGCTATGTCATTACCCGAAAAGCCCAGAGTGGCTGCCGGTCCTTACAAATGTAATGGTTTGCTCTTTTATATCAACCCTATAAACAAGCAGCCAGTCAGGCTCTACATGACATTCTCTGTGGCTGATATAACTGCCTGTCAGCTTATGGTCTCTATGCCGCTGCTCAAGGCTTCCCTCGCGCGCAAGCATTCGCATAATTATTTTTAGTTTTTCTATATCCTTGCCCTGCCGGATCATCAGTTCAAAATCTTTTTCGAATTTGTTTGTGGTTTTAACCTTTAGCACTATACGCCCATCTTTTTGAAAAAGTCATCAACGCTGTCATATGTGGTCAGGTTCTTCCCTTCGTCCGCATCCTTCATTGCCTTCAGAGTGGCTTTGTTGGGAATCCTTACATCGAAAGGCAAGCCCTTGCGCATTTTGACCTGGGCTAAAAACAGATTAATAGCCTCTGATGTGCTTATCCCTAACCTCTGGAATATCCTTTCGGTATCTGCCTTTACGGCAGGCGTTGTCCTCGCCCTTATCATCGCTGTCTTGGTCATACTGCAACCTCCGTTGTTTTTTATTTTTTTATTGTAGCACAAATGAGATACGCTTGTCTTTCCGGTGGAACTTTCTTATTTACTGCCGAACAGATGCTATACTATTTGCATTATGACAATGTTTCCTATAAGTGCAGCAAAAGCCGATGCATTAAAGGCAAAGATGCTAAGCCTAAACATCCGTGAACAGGATATAGAGGAATCTTTTATCCGCTCAGGAGGAAAGGGCGGGCAGAATGTGAACAAGACCTCCACCTGCGTTTATCTCATGCATATTCCGACAGGCATTGAGGTTAAATGTCAGAAGGAACGCTCGCAGTCGCTTAACCGTTATCATGCAAGAATAATCCTTGTAAAAAAAATAGAGCAGTTGATAAAAGGAAGGGAAAGCTCAGAGAAAGCGCGGATAGAAAAAATCCGGCGCCAGAAGAGAAAGCGTTCAAAGAGGGCCAAGGAGAAGATTCTCGCCGCAAAAAAAATCGTGTCTAAAAAGAAAAGGCTCCGCTCTAAGATTGATGCTCATGATATGTAGTGCCAGCCCCCATGCCCGTTTATCTTTTCACCCTTAATACTCCGTCCATAGACGCTATCTTCTGTATGATGGCTGCGAGCTGTTTTTTGTCCTTGACTTCAACAATGAAGGTAATCTGCGCTTTCTGGTCTGGAGTTGAAATTGCCTGAAGCTGACTGATGTTGACATCATCGGCTGACACAAGCGCGCTGAGATTGGCCAGCACCCCCGGCTTATCCACTGATTCAACTAATAACCTGGCCGGATATCTTGTGTCGCCGTCCTGCCTCCACTCAACATCCACAAGCCGCGCATTATCAACCGCAAGCCTTTCAAGGTTATGACACTTCTTGTTGTGAATTGTCACCCCTTTGCCCCTGGTGATAAATCCTACGAGGCTGTCTCCCGGCACAGGGTAACAGCACTTTGCAGTATGGTAAAGGATGTCGTCTATCCCTTTTATGCTTATCCCTTTCTGCTCTGCTGAAGGCTTAATAGGTTTTAGAGCAACCTCTTCCGCAGGTTTTTCAGGCCTCAGTTTATTTACTACCTGATGAGGTGAAATTTTTCCAAATCCGACTGATACAAAAAGCTCTTCAAGAGAAGACACTCCCAGAGACTTCGCTGCTTGCAGTATCTCATCAGATTTCATGAGCGCATTGCTCATGTCATGTTTTTTCAGTTCACTTTCAAGCAGTTTAATCCCAAGTTCCACTCCCTGCATCCGCTCTTCTGTGTTTATCCACTGCTTTATCCTGGCCTTTGCCCGCTGAGTTACAACAAATTGCAGCCAGTCCCTGCTCGGCTTGTGCGCGGGAGAGGTTATTATCTCCACTGCATCTCCGTTTTTTAACTGGTATCTCAACGGCACAATCCTGCCGTCAACCTTTGCGCTTACACATTTGTGTCCAACATCTGTATGAATGCTGTATGCAAAATCAACAGGGGTTGAACCTGAGGGAAGTTCTTTAATATCGCCTCTGGGAGTAAAGACATAGACAACGTCAGGCACAACCGCGCCTTTTACCTCTTCAAGAAAATCCCGCGCATTGGAAAGCTCTTTCTGGGACTGCACAAGGTCTCTGAGCCAGGTGACATATCTGCTGTCCTTTTCCGTGAGCATCCCTCTTTCTTTATATCTCCAGTGAGAAGCGATGCCCTTTTCTGCAATCCTGTGCATCTCATCAGTTCTTATCTGGAACTCAACCCTTTCGCCCTTAGGCCCGATTACTGTCGTGTGCAGTGACTGATACATATTTGATTTTGGGACGCCTATGAAATCCTTGAACCTGCCCGGCACAGGCGTCCAAAGCGAGTGGATGAGGCCCATAATCGCATAGCAATTGGCTTTTGTATCTGTGATAATCCTGATTCCCAAAACATCGTGTATCTGCTCAAATGTAATGCCCTGCTTCTGCATCTTCTGATAGATGCCGTAGGAGTGTTTTATTCTATGCGACGCCTCGCCTGCGATATTTTCCTCTTTGAGCCTTGCCTCCATTTCCTTCACAACATCCCTGAGATAAACTTCCTGCTCCTCTTTCCTTTTTGCAATTTTCTTTACGATTTCCTCATACACTTCAGGCATCAGAAACTTAAAGCTGAGGTCTTCAAATTCTATCTTCAGCCAGCCGATTCCGAGCCTGTTTGCTATAGGCGCATAAATGTCCAGCGTTTCAGCGGCAATCCGCTTCCTCTTTTCCTCCGGTAGGTGTTCCAGGGTCTTCATGTTGTGAAGCCTGTCGGCAAATTTTATAAGTATGACGCGCACATCCTCCGCCATAGCGAGAAGCATCTTCCTGAAATTTTCCGCCTGCGCCTCCTCCTTAGTCATGAACTCCATCTTGCTCAATTTTGTAAGGGCATTTACAAGGAATGCGATTTCATTTCCAAAAAGGGCCTTTATGTCTTTTACTGTTGCGTTTGTATCTTCAATTGTGTCGTGGAGAAGCCCTGCGGCAATAGTGGTTGTATCCATCTTCATATCCGCAAGGATTGATGCGACAGCAAGGGGATGTTCTATATACGGAGAGCCTGCCATCCGTTTTTGACTGCCGTGAGCCTCGCTGGAAAAGATATATGTTTTTCTCAGGAGTTCAATGTCTGCATCGGGGTTGTAAGAAAGCACTTTTTTTATCAAATCGTCAATCGTTGCAACATCTTCTATCATAAATTTATTATACAACTTTGAATTTAGGTTTTAGGGGTTAGGTCTTAGGTGTCAGTAAAAACTTCAACTGCTCTTTATTGCTGGAACCTGATACCTGGAACCTAATCCCTGTTTTTGCTGGGTCTCAGCGCCTTGAGATTTAACTGGAGGTAGCTGCTGCCGTTATACTCATTCAGGGTCGGCGTAAATACAGCGTCTACGGCTCCTGACGTCTTTGCGCTTCCCATATCAAACCCGATTGCATCCATTGAATGCGCGCCGTGTTTTAGTCTCATTTTGAGGTGATTGTTTCCAACTATCCTCGGATTGACAACCTCAAGTTTTCTGGATGCAAGGAGCGGTTCCTCATTGCAGCAGCCAAATGGTTCAAGCCTTGCGAGCTCTCTGATAAGGCTGTGATTAATCTCAGAGAGCGCCACATCAGCGTCAATCTCCAGCGAGGGGACAAGACCTTCTCTTGATAGAGCGGTTTCAACTATGCGCTGCATCGCCTTTTCAAAAAGCGGGATGTTTTCAACCTTAAGTCTTACGCCTGCTGCCTGCCGATGCCCTCCGAATGACAGGAGAAACTCGCTGCATTCAGCAAGTCCGCCGCACAGGTCAAAAGAAGGGATGCTCCTTCCGGAGCCTTTTGCGATGCCGTCCTCTATGGATAGGATAAGCGTGGGGCGGTAAAATTCCTCCGCTATTCTTGATGCGACAATGCCGACAACACCCTGATGCCATCCCTCTCCTGAGAGTATGATTACCGGAGCGTCCGGCGCAGCCTTTAAGGCCTCTCGGGCTTTTTGATAAACCTCTTGCTCTATTTTCTGCCTCTCAGAGTTCAGTCTGTTAAGCCATGAGCCGAGGGTTTCCGCCTCTCCTTCTTCCTCTGACAATAAAAGACGGACTACATCACTAGCGTCAGAAATCCTGCCTGCTGCGTTTATCCGAGGTATCAGGCTAAAAGATAAAAGCCCCGCCCTGAGTTCTTTCTTATCAAGGCCTGCTGCACTTTTAAGCGCCCTTATCCCCTGTCTCCGCCCTTCCTTAATAAGCTCCATCCCTTCTTTCACAATAATCCTATTTTCACCTGTGAGAGGAACAACATCCGCCATTGTGCCTATTGCTGCCAGGTCTAACAAGGCGTAAGGCGTTAAGCGTGAGGCGTTAAGCGTGGATAATGCCGTTGCAATCTTGAATGCCAGACCTGCTCCTGAGAGAATTGAGAGCGGAGAATCAGATGATGAAAGCTTCGGATTTATTATTGCAACAGCTTCAGGCAGTGAATAGGCATCAGGTATTAGGTGCTGGGTGTTAGCCTGACCCCTGACCCCTGACCCCTGACCCCTGAAGGCCGGTTCATGATGGTCTGTTATGATGACGTCAATATCTTCCTTTTTCGCAGCGGCGGCGGCTTCAAAAGATGTTATGCCGCAATCAACGGTGATTATGAGGGCTGCCCCAAGTTCCTTTGCCTTCTTTACAGCGGCAGGATTAAAACCGTACCCGTGAGTAATCCTGTCCGGTATAAAATAATGGACATCTATCCCTAATACCCTGAGCGTATGAACCATTATCGCAGTTGCGGTAAGCCCGTCCGCGTCATAATCGCCATGAACAAGGACAGTTTCGTTAGTATCAGCGGCGCGCTTTATTCTCTCAACCGCAGTTTTTACGCCGTCAATTTCAAAGGGGTCTGAAAGTTCAGAGATGCGCGGGTTCAGGAAAGTATTGAATGCCTGCGGTGTTTTTATCCCTCTGCTTGCCAGCACCTGCGCAAAGGCGGGAGAGACAGAGACAGCCTTTGATA